>JBCDID010000014.1:0-19091 GCA_038749355.1 Pseudomonadota bacterium
ATGTGACGGCGCATCTGGAAAGCGTGCAGGGGCTCGTGAGCTCGATGAACAGCTTCGGCAGCAAGCCTTTTGCAGACACTCTGGAGGCGCTTTTCATGCGAACCGACTCGGTGCGCGCGCTGTTCCAAGCCTATGTGGCGCGGGTGGGCGTCTGAGACATCTGCGAGTACTGTTCAACGTCTCTACGACCCTGCCCGGTCGCGCAGGCGGCTCAGGATCGAGCGATAGCCCCACACGATCCCCGCCACGATCGCGATGATCAGCGCGTACTGCCCGATCGCGCCCGTGTTCTCGCGGACATAGCCGAAATCGATCAGCGTCATCACGGCAAAGACGACCCAGGCGGCTAGCGCCCCCCAGGCCGCGTATCTCAGCCCGTGTTCGTCGGGGCGTGCCCTGGCGGCGCGGAAGAGAACCCACACCACCAGAAGCAGGCTCACTACCCCCGCGAGCTCGAGCAGCCAGAACACTAGCCGACGCCGTCGAAGAGCGCTGTCGACAGGTAACGTTCCGCGAAGCTTGGCAGGATGGCGACAATGCGCTTGCCGTCCATGCCGTCGCGCTCCGCGATCTCGCGTGAGGCGGCGATGGCGGCACCGGACGAGATACCGCCCGGGATCCCCTCGATCTTGGCCAGCATCCGCGCGTGTTCGAACGCGGTTTCATTCGCGACCGTCAGAACTTCGTCCAGCAGGTCACGTTGCAGCACGCCGGGCACGAAGCCCGCACCAATACCCTGGATCTTGTGCGGACCGGGGTCGCCGCCGGACAGGATCGGGCTGTCCTCGGGTTCGATGGCAATGATCTTGGTCCCGGGCGAGCGTTCCCGCAGCACCGAGCCGACCCCCGTGATCGTTCCGCCCGTGCCTATACCGGACACGAAATAATCCAGCGATCCGCCCGTGTCCGCCATGATCTCCTCGGCGGTGGTGGCGATGTGGACAGCCGGGTTCGCGGGGTTCTCGAACTGCTGAGGGATGACGGAGCCGGGCATCGCTTCGTGCAACTCCTGCGCCTTGGCGATCGCGCCCTTCATCCCCTTGGCCGGGTCGGTCAGCTCCAGTTGCGCGCCCAAGAGCGCTAGCATCTTGCGCCGCTCGATGGACATGCTCTCGGGCATCGTCAGGATCAGCTTGTACCCCTTGGCGGCGGCGGCAAAGGCAAGCGCGATACCGGTATTGCCTGAGGTTGGTTCGATCAGCGTATCGCCCGGCTTGATGGTGCCTGCGTCCTCCATCGCCTCGATCATGTTGACGCCGATCCGGTCCTTGACCGAAGCAATTGGGTTGAAGAATTCGAGCTTCGCGAGGATCTCCGCCTTGAGGCCCAGATGCTCGGAAAGGCGGGACAGCCGCACCAGCGGGGTCGACCCGATGGTCTGCGTGATGTCGTCATAGATGCGGCCACGTGGATGCGCTTGGGGCATGTCAGAGTTCTCTCCCTTGTGTTCCGGCGGGATTGTGCTGCACCGGCCGGTGAATGGCAATCGCGATATTGAACAGTCAATATTCGGGGATCAATTCATTCCACGAACAACATAGGAATGAACTTCCTGTGCGCAATTGCCCGCCCAGAGAAGACTCTCCCTTGGGTCTTCTTACGCGGCGCGCTCTCCGCGCTTCTTGGCCGCTTCACCCTCCACAGGTTCGTTCGTTTCCGCGGTCTCGTTGGGATCCATTGGCTCCTGCATGATCCCGGAGTCCGCTGGCCGCATCCAGGGCGTCCGCGCGCTCGCGCTCTCGCCTGGTACCGACCGCCTGTGCACGAGCAGGTAAGAGGCCAGCAGCGCCTCCGGCAGCAGTAGCATGTTCGGGACGGCGATATGGCGGGTCAGCCATTCGGGACGGAAGATGTCCTTGAACCGCTGCATTCCTTGAAGCCCGTGGCGGTGGTTCATGTCCTTAAATATGCGGTGCCCCGCGAGCGACAGGGACGTCACAGGATCAGCCTCTTCCAAGCCGGACAGCGGCGCCATGCAAAGATTGAAGCGCCTCGCGCCCGCCTCCCTGGCCATCTCGATTGCCTCGACCAGCAACGCGTGCATCGTGCCGTTTGGCACTTCCGGCAGTTGGCGCATGAGGTCCAGCATCCACTCTGTCCCGTCGCCGGAGGTCCAGATCGTCGCGAAGGCGATCAGTTTGTCCTCGTGCCAGGCGCAGACCGCCATGTGACGGCCGTTGAAGCCCGGCTGCCAGTGCCCCATGGAGAAGCTCTGTTCGCCGTTTTTCATGGACCGCCATGTCTCCGCAACTCCGGCCATCGCAGCCACTGGATGTGCGTCCGGGTGGTGCCGCGACAGCGACAGGCCGGCCTTCTTGGCACTGCGGCACTTGCGCCGAAGCTCCCGTCGGGCGCTACCCTCGAGCGACCAGTTGTCCAGGTCGATGACGGCCTCCTGCCCGAGCGGTTGCAGGCGGTAGCCTCGACCCTGCCAGAACGCGAGTGCACCGTCATTAGCCTTGTAGATGGCGAGTACGGCACCTGCGGCACGGGCCTCGACCTCAAACCCGCCGATCAGGTCGTCCCAGGCTCGTTGCGGTGCGACCGGCTCTCCGATGATCAGCCAGACCCGCCCCGAGATGCCATAGAATACGAAGCCCTCGCCCTCAGCAGGGCAGTAGACATGCTTGTCTCCGAGGTGCGCCAACTCGGCCTCCGCCTGCGGACACTGATCCATGATCCAGTCGACGCGGTTCCTTAGTGCATCCCCGGACAGAAGCGCGACCCCAGGCGCCCGCGGTGCACGCGCGATCATCCATAGCGCCATCGCGAAAGGCGGCAGGTAGTAGAGGAGCCTGTACACCAGGATCCCGGCGGCCAGTTCTTCCGCGGCGATCGCTGGCAGGGCCAGGAACACGATCCCCTCGAACGGACCCGCGGCACCTGGCGAGCCGATCATGTGCCCGAGCGCCACCCCCGTGATGTAGATGGAGACGAAGACCGCGAGCGATGGGATCGCGTGCTCCGGCAGCATCACTGCGAGGCAGAGTGCTGCAGGCAGCAGATCGGCGGCGGCCAGAACCGTGGCCATCGCCAGCCACCTGCCGTCCGGCACCCGGATCGTCATTCGCCCGATCTCGAACGTGCGCGGCTTCCCTCGTGTCAGCAGAGAGGCCGCGACAACTGTCAGAAGCCCGATCAGGGCCACCGAGCGGACGGCGCCCGGCGCAAGACCGGTCGCTGCGACCGCCGCGCTCGGGTCCACTAGTACCAGGATAGCCAGCAACATGCCGAGCCCGAGGAAGAACCCGGCCGCCACGAAGCCCGACAGCGCCACCGCCTCGGTCGGTGCGATACCGTTCGCCCGATAGATGCGGGCCCGCGCGAGTGATCCAGTGATCAGGCCGAAGCCCAGAACCTGTGACATCACGGTCCCGGAGAACCCGCCCGCAAGCGCCCGCGGCCAGGGCACCCTCCGCCCGATCCGGGTCAGCGCCAGCAGATCGTAACCTGCAAGTGCCAGATGGCTGAGAAGGCCAAAGAAGAACGCGAGAATGCAGGCCGCGACCGGGATGGCCGCCATCGCGGCCCAGACATCCTCGGCCCGGACGTCGGCCAGCTTGTCATTCAGCAGCCAGACGCACACCAGAACCGCCAGCACCATCACCGCCGTTTTGCCTGACAGCCGCAGCGCTGCGTTGGCATCCATCGCGAGATGCTGATGGCCTGTCATGCGTCCCCCTCTTGCCCACCTTCGGGCATGATCACGTGCCCGTCTCAATCAGCCCGGAAAGCACCTCGACGATGCGGTCGTGGGCGTGGCCCAAGTTGGTGCCCGCCGTCGAGGAGCACGCTGCGCATTCCTGGCAGGCTGGTGTCCGGGCAGGCGCTGACGGTCTCCGTTGTCCCGTGCAGGCAGGCGATGCGCTCACCCGGGACCTTGCGGCCCATGGCCTCAATGGCGGGTCGGACCGGGATCGCGCCGGTCTGCTGACCGAGCCAGCCGCCGATGCGGATCTCGAACCCGGTCAGGATCACGGGCGCGATCAGGCCGACACCTGCTAACCGCTGGCGGAACTCTGACGGAAGTTCTGCTGCTGCGAACGGCAGGGCGTTGGCTCCCAACGAGAAGCCGAGCAACAGCACCCGGTCGCGCCCGAACGCCTCGCGATAGTGCGCATCGATCCGGGCGAAATCGCGCGCAATCGTGCCCGGGAGCTTCTCGCGCCACATGTAGCGGAGGCTTGAGATGCCGACGACCGGGATGCCGCGTGCGGCGAGGCGATCTGAGATCTCCTTGTCGAACTTCGCCCAGCAGCCATCGCCGGAGAGGAAGATGGCGTAGGTGTCGCCGGGTGACGCACCGTCCACCTCGTGGATCGTCAGGGGCAAGACGGAGAGGTCGGCAATGCCGCTGCCCATGGTGATGTCGAAGGATGAGTCGGTGCCCGCGACACCCAGATAGCTCCGGTAGAACGCTTTGCGCGGGCCGGTCTCGGGCTTGGCTTCAACGATCTTGGTCCCTGCGAGCGCCGATGCGCGCGATGGTTCTCCGGGCTGGGTGATGTCCAGCCACCTGACCGGTGCCTTGTCGCCAATTCCTTCTGGCAGCACCGGTCCGCCACAGAGACCTGGGCGCGCGCCGAAGCTCTCCGAAACCAGCCCCTTGAACACGGTCGGTCCAGCCATCGCGGCGTGGAGCGCCAGATCACCCGCGTCCGGAAGAGCCGCGAGAACCGGTGCCCGGGCCAGCGCTCCTTCACGTTCCTGCATATGCCGCGCGATAGTCGATAGTGGTCCTGACAAGGCGGCGCAGTCGTTGCCGACGGTCGACAGCAAACCCGGTCCGTCGACCCCAATCACCAGGGTGTGCAGCTCCGACAATCGCGCGGCCCTGGCTGCATGTTCAGCAGTCCAGCCGTCCGTCCCGGTCAGCGGCAATGCGGTCGAGCGGGCCGCCATGCCCTGAGGCACACGCACCTCCAGCACTGCGGAGGTGGGCATCCTGTCATGTCGGTCGACGTCCACGGCGGTCGCGGCCAGCAAGAGTCCCGTGATCAGGAGGACGCCAGAACGCCATCGCCAATGCCTGCCGTTCCTGACTGCGTCAAACGTCATTCGGGAACCCCGCTCTCACGACATCTGTCTAGCCGAACTTTCCTGACTGAGCATGAATGGTTCGGCGCCCGGACGTGCCGAGTGTGTGCAATTCGATGCAAACGTGTGGGCTGTTCAGCGAATGCGATGCCGCCCGCGCCCACCCGGCGAGGATGTCAGGCGCGGCGTTGCTGCGGCAGATCCTGGCCCTTGGGGGCGAACGATACGAGGGCCTCGGCAAGGGCCGCCTTTTTGATCGGCTTTGTCAGAAACCCATCCATGCCCGCGTCCCGGCATTCGACTTCGTGATGCTTCATCGCCTTGGCGGTCAGCGCAATGATTGGACAGTGTTGCTGGCCCGTCTCGGCCTCGTGCGCCCGGATGGCCTGCGTCGCCTCCAACCCGCCCATGACAGGCATCGAGACGTCCATGAAGATCAGGTCCGCACCGCGATCCATATAGCCGTGCAGGATTTCCTGCCCGTTGCTGAAGATCTCAAGCTCGATCGGGAAGGCTGCGAGCATCTTTTGCAGCACGAGCTGGTTGGTGCGGTTGTCTTCAGCCGCCATAACGCGCAGCGGATCTTCCGGGGAGCGGCCCAGCAGGGTTGCCACATCATCAGTTGCAGCGCGCGGCCCGCGTCGTTCCGTGGGCGCTGTCGCGTGGCCGCCCAGAGCCTTGTGCACCGCTCGGCTGAGCGAATCGGTGGATACCGGCTTCAGAACAACGCCGGCAAAGCCCAGATTGGAAAGCCGCTTGCTGTCGATCGAATAGTCCATCGAGCTGCATAGGATGGTCGGGAACGGGGGCGTGCCCGAGCTGCCCGACATTGCGACCAGCAGCGTTTCGCCATCCATGCCGGGCATATGATGGTCCAGAATGGCCAGATCGATCATGGAACCGGGGGAATCGTGAACCCCAAGCACCATGTCGAGCGCTTCCTCAGGATCCGCGATGCTCACCGTCTCAGCGCCCACGCGAGCCAGGCGCTTGGTCATGATGTAGCGGTTCACGGAGAGATCGTCGACGACCAGCACGGTCTTTCCTGCGAGGGTGTCGGCCGACCAGTCCGGCGTCCAGTTCTCCACAGGGCTCTGAACCGGTTCGTTGGCGGGTTTGAGCGGGAGGCTGAAGCGGAATTCCGACCCCAGGTCTTCCTGCGAGGTCACCTCGATATCGCCGCCCATGTTCACCACCAGCCCGCGCGAGATCGCCAGCCCGAGGCCCGTTCCGTCGTGCTGCCGGGTCGATTCGTTGTCCACCTGCTCGAATGCCTGGAAGATGCTGTTGAGTTTGTGCTTGGGGATGCCGATGCCCGTGTCCTTGACCGAGAACGACAGGCTGCCCGGATCCACAGTGTCGGGTCCGATCTGAAGCAGGACGTAGCCATCTTCCGTGAACTTGACCGCATTTCCTGTGAGATTA
This sequence comes from Pseudomonadota bacterium, assembly GCA_038749355.1. Lineage (GTDB taxonomy): Bacteria > Pseudomonadota > Alphaproteobacteria > Rhodobacterales > Rhodobacteraceae > Thermohalobaculum. The sequence goes on from JBCDID010000014.1 coordinate 6,463, forward strand.
ATGAGGATCTGCCTGACCCTCCCGACATCTCCGATGAAGGTCTCCCCGATCTGGTCGTCATAATCGACGCAGATCTCGATCCCCTTCTCATGCGCCTTGGTGTGCAGCAGCCTGGCGACATCATAGACCACATCGTGCAGCGAGAAGGGCTCCTGCAGGATCTCCTGCTTGCCGGCCTCGATTTTCGAGAAGTCGAGGATGTTGTTGATGATCGTGAGTAGAGCCTCGGACGAGCTGTTGATCGTGCGGGCCCAAAGTCGCTGATCCTCGTTGAGCTCGGTTTCGCTCAGAAGTTCACACATGCCTATGATGCCGTTCATGGGCGTGCGAATCTCGTGGCTCATGTTTGCGAGGAAGTTCGACTTTGCGTGATTGGCATCCTCGGCCCGTTGCCGCGCAATCTCCAGTTCCTCTTCGCGTTGCTTCAGTTCGGTGATGTCGACACGCAGACCCGCCATGGCACCCGAGGCCGTGCGCTTGTCGCGCTGATGAATCCAGCGTCTATTGTCCGCCTGGAAGGTCTTGTCGACGCCAGCGGGTGTCTGACGCTGCACAAGGAGGTTTTGAATGAACGCTTCTTCAGAACCCTCGATGCCCTTGACGATCCCCTTGGCGACAAGGTCGCGCAGCAGTTCCTCGTAGGTCTTGCCGGTCTGCAGGTTGGAGCCCATCGCACCCATCAGCCGCTGATACGCGCCGTTGAACGTCACCAGCCGGTCGTCGGCATCGTAGAATACGAACCCGTCGTCCAATGCGTTGATCGCTTCCTCGAGTTGCTGCTTCGTGGCGGTGGCGTCACTGCGAGCAGCATCGGCGCGGGCACGCGCCTCCTCGAGCTCGGCCTCGCGCTGTTTCAGGTCGGTGATGTTCCGGCCGATGGCGACAAAACCGGTGACGTCGCCGCCCTGGTCCTGAACCGGTTGCACGGACAGCAGAATGTCGATCTCCCGACCGTCTCTCGTATAGTTGACGACCTCGGCAGTGTAGGAGCTGTGCGTTCTGTACGCCTCGCGGAAACCCTCCATATCAGTTTTGTGACCGGACAGCATGGGCCCGGTAGGCTGGCCCAGCATCTCCTCTTCCGAGAAGCCGTATACTTCGAACAAGGCCCTGTTGCCCCATTGCAGGCGGCCCTCCAGGTCGTTGATCGCAATCGGATCCTGCGTGTTTTCGGCGATGGCGGCCAGTTCGCGGGCCTTCGCCTCGCTTTGGGTCAGCGCCATGCGCGATGCCTCCAGCTCACGCTGTGGCTCCAGAATGATTCGCTGACCGATCCAGGCCAGACAGCCAAATGCCAGCACAAGCGCGCAAATCAGGCTGCTCGCGACCATAAGCACCATGATCTGGCGCTCTTCGCGCACTAGGTCCAACGACCAGAGATAGTCGATGGTCAACTCATAAGCGGGAACGACACTGCTGGTAACCAGAGTTTCGTCAACGGTGCCCTTAGCATCTTGAAAGGGCCCATTAATGCTGAGGTCGATCAATTGTTCGTCAAGCGATTGGAAGACCGCCAGATCAAGGTGGAAGGTACCCACTAGGACACCTTCGATGCCCTTGTTGCGATGCACCGGGATTGCCGCGATGATGTGGCTTTCGCCGCCCATATGCGTATGTGTCACAAAGGGGCGCGGGTTCCCGTCGGTCGCCAGAACGCGTTCGACCAAACCCGCGAAGAGATGCTCTTCAGGGGTGAACTTCTTCCGTACGCCAAGTGCGAACCTCTCGGAAAGAACCAGTTCGCCGAGAAAATCGAAGAGCTCGATGTCCTCAAGATCGTCGTACAGATCAAAGGTTCGGACGATGTCGCGAACATTGTCGATTTGGGTTTCGTCGCCTAGAAGCGCGCCGATGATGCGAGGTCTGCGCGCGAGATATTCCAGGCCGTTGACCTGTTCGCCGATACGTCTGCTGATGGTTTCCGTGATTTCGTCCGCCCGCGACTGGAGGGATTGCTCCTGCAAACGCTTGAGTGCATCGCCTGTCGCAAGCCAGATTGCCAGACCGCCGAGCAGACATGTGCTCAGCAGCCCGGCGATCAGGAAACGCCGGAAGTTCTGTCCGCTCTTGTTCATGGGGCTACTGGCTGACAGCCTCGTCCCCGGATCCAGTTAAGAAGACGATCCTGCCATCTGTGCCAAAATGTGCGAGACATAGATCGGACGCGCCAAGAGACTCATGCGAGTCGAAGCCCTCTGCCGAGTATGGTCGGACATAGGTCTTCAAAAGCCCTGGAACGGGCGCTTCTAGGTTTTCCAGCCTATCCCGGACACGCGCGCGTACCTCAACGATGTCGCCAGTCAGGTCAGTCTGTCTCAACGCACTCAGTAGAATCTTCCCCATGTCGTAGGCATGGGCAAATCCCACGGCCGCGGCCATGTTCTCGATCTCTGTGAACTCGCCCGGATACAGCGCGCGCGCCGCACTCTCCGCTTTCCTCAGCGGCTCGAGGTCATCGCGTCCAAAGGGCAGGCAGGTCTGAAGAAAACGAAGGCCCACCCGGGATCGTGCCTCGTGCGTCGTCTGTTCGATGAATGAGCCTCCCATGATGCCCCAGTGGCTGAAGACACGCATGGGCGACGGAAGCGCCGCGACCTCTTCCACGAGCTTGGTTCCCATCCGCCAAATGCCGACGAAGATGATGCAGTCGGAACCTTCTGCCTCAAACTCACGCGCAAGGATCTTGAAGGCCGTCTGCGGGGCTTGTCCATCGACCATCTCGACTCGGTAATTGCTTACTCCCGCGTCCTCCAGTGCCTTTGCTATGATTTTTCTGTTCGCACGTCCCCAGCCCGAGTTCCACATGACCAGCGCCGGTTGTTCACAACCGTAGACCCGTGTTGCCTGATCAACTAGGAAGCCGCCAGACTTGGTGTCATCGACCGACGTTCGGAAGATCCAGTTTACGGGCGCAGTGGTGCGAGTAGTCGGGCCGGCTGCGGACCAGGGCAGCAGCAACAGCGCACCTTGCTCGTTGATCCATTCTCGATAGTTCAGGTAGGGAGGAGAGTGCTGGCCTCCAAAGATCGCAAGACCGGAATCATCGGCAAGGAACTGTCTCACATTCTTATGGGACCGCTTTGCGTTGGCGCGGTGGTCCAGTGGAACGATTTCGAAACGAACACCCTCGGGATGTTGGCTTGCGTCCGAGAACGCGGCATTCACGCCCATCTCGATTGCGCGGGCTGACGCAAAGTTCTCCGTTCTGTCCGCATCCAGGTATATTCGTAGAACCCGCTCTTCACCGGCCGCGGCGGGTATCGCAAATCCCAACACAATGGTGAAACTGATGAGGACAGACGCGAATGTCCGTCCATAAAATCCTGATGCTCGTTGTGCCATCTCATTCACTCCAGTGCACGCCAAACTCAATACGCATGGTCTCCGGTCGGGACAGGCCGCCTCCGGTCTCTTCAATATGCACCGGAGACAACGACTCGGCGTCCAGCCGCTGTTGTGCATAGCGGCAAATCCCTAGCGATTGGCAAAGCCGGGGAATTAGAATTCAGGAAAAGACAACGGGGCAGGCGAGCATGTAGCCTGTACCGTGCACCGTCTTGAAGAGCTGAGGCATGTCGTCGGTGCCCGGCATCTTCCTGCGCAGCCGCGACACCAGCCCGTCGACCGTCCGGTCGTAGCCGGCCCAGTCCTCTCCCCGCAGCAGATCCAGCAGCTCGCCCCTTGACAATACCCGCTGAGCCCGGTCGAGAAACACTCGCAGCAAATCGAACTCGGCAGTTGTAAGCGCCATGACCTCGCCGCCGGGGCCGGCCACTTCCATGGTCCAGCAATCCAGCTTGTAGCCCGCGAATTCGGCGATGCGCTGTCTTTCTTCCCCGCGTTCGCTGCCGGGGCTGGTCCGGCGCAGGATCGCGTTCAGCCGCGCCACCAGTTCCCGGGGCGAGCACGGTTTCTGTACGAAATCGTCCGCCCCGAATTCCAGCGCGATGATGCGGTCCGCCTCTTCCCGCCTGCCGGAGAGCACGAGAATGCCGATCAGAGATTTTGCCCTAAGTTCGCGGATGACGTCGGTTCCGCGGCCATCCGGCAAAGTCAGGTCCACAACTGCGATGTCAGGATCGAAGCGAGCATAGTCGGCCCAGAAAGCCCGGACGGTTCCGCACCCACGCGCGGAAAACGCCTCATCCTCTAACGCATCCACGATCTCCGCACGCAGATCCGCATCATCCTCAAGCACAAGAACCTTTTGCATCAACAACACCCGCGCATGACCCCTGCGCGTTCTCGCCGAGCAATCTTCAATTTCCGTAAACCCGGTCCTGCCTATTCTGGTCGAGAAGAGGTGGGGAACGTGATGTCTCGAAAGATTCTCTTGGTAGACGACGAGCCGCTGGTCACGGAGGAGCTTCAGGAAGCGCTGGAGTTCGAGGGCCATGCGGTCGAGGCGGTCTGCAACGTCTCGGATGCCCTTGCGGCCTATGACCGGGACCCGTTCGACCTGATCATCACGGACCTGAAGATGCCGCAGCTTGGCGGGCTCGACCTGCTCCGTGCGCTTCGGGAGCGTGATGGACCGCCGAAGGTCTTCGTGCTCTCCGGCCATGGAGCCGAGAGCAACCGGACCGAGGCCATGGATCTCGGGGCGGAGGATTGTTTCTCCAAACCCGTCGACCCGGACATGCTGGCCGAAAGGATCGCCTGCCTGTTCAACTGACGCGCGCTGGCGGCGCCGGCGCAAGGAATGGAAACGTCCCGGCAGGAGGCCGGGCATCCCGACCAGAACCTCAGGTCGTTGTCCAGTCGGGAGGTCCCGAAAACATGGAAAAGGCGGGTACGGCATCTGTCGACGCATCCATTGTCCTCGTGCTGGACGATGACGAAGAGGCATTGGAGGAAATCCAGGAGATCCTGGAGCTTGACGACCTGGTGGCGGTGACGGCATCGACCGCCAACAGTGCGCTTGCAAAGATCGAGGCGGATCCTGCGATCGACCTGATCGTGACCGATATGCACCTTGCCGATCCGGGAGGAGACCCCACCACGGGGATCGACTTCATCGCCCGGGTACGAACCGAGTTCCCCGACCGGACAATACGCTTCATTGTACTCTCTGGCGATGCAAGCGCCATCACGAGTTCAATTGAGACAGGTGCCGCCGACTTCCTGATTAAGCCGCTTATGCCCGAGGCGCTTCTTGCTGCAGTCAGGTGGGCCAGCGTCTCGGTCGATGAAGGCGGCTCCGACCCGTCGCGGATCCTGATGCGCAAGGTCGAGGAGACCACCAAGTCGTTGCAGAAGGTAAGCGTGGACCTTGCCGCGCGCGAGAAGGAACTCAGCGCCTCGCAGGAGGCGTATGAGCGCAAGCGTCTGCAAGGTGCGAAGCTGCGTCAGGCAATGGCGGATGGGCATGTCGTGCCCTGGTTCCAGCCTCAGATCTGCATGAACACAAGGCGCGTTCTGGGCTTCGAGGCGCTGGCGCGCTGGATCGACCCCGTGCTTGGCCCGCAAAGCCCGGCGGAGTTCCTGCCTTTGGCGCAGGAAATCGGGCTCATGACGGAGCTCGATTCAGCTTTGCAACGGCAGGCCATGGCGGCGCTGAGAGGGTTTCACGAGGCAGGGCTTGGCGGCTGCGATGTCGGTATCAACCTGACCGCGGCGCAGCTGGCGGAGCCCGGGTTCGTTGACAGCATTTGCATGGAGACCGACCGGACGGGGCTCGAACCCGAGCATGTTTCGATCGAGGTGCTGGAGTCCGCGATGCTGGACGAGGCCGCGGCCGATCCCATCAAGGAGAACGTCAATCGTCTGGCCGGGCTCGGCTACCGCATTGAGCTCGACGATTTCGGAACCGGCCATGCCGGGCTGTCGAGCCTCCGCGACCTCGACGTGACCCGGATCAAGATCGACCGCAGCTTCGTGCGCGACGTCCACCAGGACACGAAACTGCAGAAGTTCACGCGGGCGCTGATCGGTCTGGCCAAGACGCTGGAGATCGAGGTGCTGGCCGAAGGTGTGGAAACAGAGGCCGAATTCGCATGGTTGGCCGCCGAGGGCTGCGATTCCGTGCAGGGGTTCCTGATCGCCCGACCCATGCCGCTCGAAGAAATTCTGCCCTGGGCGCGGGCGCACGACGCAACCTTGCCCGGCATCCGCAAGGCGGGGGCGGCATGACGGACGTTCAACAGAATTGCACATCTTGCCGAACCACAGCACAGGCCCGGCATAGGGAGGGCACATCCGACCACTAGCATCGCATCGACGGAATCGAACACGAACAAGGGAGACTGTCATGACAGCAATCGCTCCGATCTTCGAAGATGACGCGGTGACACGCTTTGCCGCGGGCCCTCTGTCGGTCCTGGTGGTGGATGATGACAAGGATGCGTCCGAGGAGCTTTCTGAGGCGCTGGAGGAGGTCGGCTTCACGTGTTTCGCGGCCGCATCGCTGGCGGAGGCCATCCAGGTCGCGGGCGATCATCCGCAGATCACGGCAATTGTCACGGACTTCTACCTGACAGGCGATGACGCGGTCGCCGACAACGGTATTCGGCTGATCGACCGCTTGCGTGAAACCTTCCCCGACCGCAAGTTCGACTGCGTCGTGGTGAGTGGCGACCCGGAAATCCTCGCCGAATGCGCCATCAACGGGCCGGTCAAGTTCCTTGCCAAGCCGATTGTGCCGGAGAGCCTGACTTCCATGCTGTTGAGCCCTGTCGACACCAAGCTTCCGAGTGGGAACGGCGAGGTGTCACTAGTCCTCATGCATCGCCTGCTCGAGAGCCAGTCGAACGTGATCGCGACCCTGACCGAGGCGCTCAATGCCACGAACACCGCTCACAACAAGGGGGCAACCGAAGCACTGAATCGCCTCGATCTGCTCGTCGACGCCGCGCGGATTGCAAACAAGCGAAATTCCGGCTCCGGCCCCGACGATATGAAGGCCCTGCTCGGGTACATCGCGGGTCAGGGATCGGCGGTGAAGGCGCTGCTGCGCAGGAAAGAACGACCCCTTCAAGGCGCGTGATCCAAGCCGCGTATCTGTCCCCAAGATTTGAGTGAGGTCCCCGATGTCGATATCCAGGAAGCAACGTTCACCCCTTCTTCGCGCCGCGATGGCGGCGTGGCTGGCCGTGGGCATCAGTGCCACGCCATCCGCAACGCTGTCTGACGAGACGCAGCTTGCGGCCTTGCAATCGGCGACCGATGCGGGGCGCACCCAGTTGAACTTCGGTATCGTTCCCCAGCAATCCGCCAGCCGTCTGGCGAAGATGTGGGGGCCGCTGATGGCCCGGCTGAGCGATGAGCTTGACGTCGATATCCGCTTCCAGACGACCAAGGACATCCCAACCTTCGAGGCCTGTCTTGCAGCGGGAACCTATGACATCGCCTACATGAACCCAGTGCACTACACGGTCTTCGCCGAGGCATCCGGGTACCGCGCCATCGCACGGCAGGCGGACAAGAAGCTCAGGGGCCTGCTGGTGGTGCGGAAGGACAGCGGCATCGAGACGCTTGATGACCTCTCGGGGGCGGATGTCGCCTTCCCCTCACCGGGCGCGTTCGGTGCTAGCGTTGTGCCCCGGGCCGAGATGCGGGCGCGCGGGATCGCGTTCAATCCGAACTATGTGAAGTCGCACGACTCGGTCTACCGGGCGGTGGCGGCAGGACTGATGCCTGCGGGCGGCGGCGTGCTGCGCACCTTCAACGCCGTCAGCCCCGAGATCCGCGAACAGCTGCGCGTGCTCTACCGGACGGAGGGGTATACGCCCCATGCCTTTGCGCTGCGTTCGGATCTGGGGGAGGGATTGAGCAGCGAACTGCAACGGGTGCTGCTGGAGATCGGCCAAAACGCGCCAGAGCTTGCAACCGCCATCGGCATGCAGGGGTTCGAGCAAGGCGCCGATGCGGATTGGGATGACATCCGCGCGCTCGATCTCACGACACGCGATACCGGCATCGAAACCGCAGGATCTCTGCCATGTCCTTCAGGCTGAAAACCATCCTCGGGATTGCCATGATCGAGATGTCGGTCATGGCGATCCTGATCCTCGTCAACCAGTTGAACCTCGGCGGGACCGCGCGGGCGCAGCTCTTCGAGCGCGTCAACGCGACCGGCGAGGTGTTCGCGACCATGGTGGCGGATGCCGTGATCTCGACGGATCTGGCGACGCTGGACGCGATGATCGAGAACACGCTGTCCAATGACGAGCTGGTCTATCTGCGCGTGCGCAATAACGGTGGGATCGCTTTGTCCGCAGGCGGGGATGCCGGTGCGCTTGAGCAGCCCTTTGTGGCGGACCCGGCGTACGATCAAGCCCTGCCGGACAATCGCATCGACCTTTCGCTGCCAATCCAGATCGCTGGACAGAGCTATGGGTCCATTGAGCTTGGCGTCTCGACCCTGGCGGTTGAGGCTGAAATGGCCAAGGCGCTCCAATGGAACCTTGCGGTGGCGGGTATGGGTATCTGTCTCGTCGCGATCTTCGGCTACCTGCTCGGGTCCGTGCTGACGGTGCAATTGTCGTCCCTGCAGCGCGGTGCGCAGATGATCGCGCGCGGCGATCTTGAGACACGGATAGGTGTGCGCGGCCGGGACGAGCTGGCCGAGACGGCGCGCTGCTTCAACGACATGGCGCAATCGCTGGCCGAGGAACGCGTAGCTCTGGAAAGCAAACAGGCCGAGCTTGTCGAGAAGAAGGATCACACGGATCTCATCGTCGAGGTCATGCGCATGATCGCAAAGGGCGAAACCGCGGTTGAGGTTCCGGACGCGGACAGGGCCGACGAGATCGGCGACATGGCGCGCGCCACGGTGGTCTTCCAGAACTCCATGGACGAAAACCGCGCCGCCCGCGAGGAGCAGGCCCGCCTCATTCATGCGTTCGACCAGTTGGAAGAGCAGGTGGTGCTCTACGACACGAACGAGCGGGCGATCTTCCTGAACACCGCGTTCTACCGGTTCAACGAGGCCATTCTCGAACAACTTCCGGAAGACTTCACGCGTCAGCAGTTTCTCGAGGAAGGGCTGCGCCAGGGTTCCTATCCGTCTGCAGTCGGCCGTGAGACCGAATGGCTGGAAATGCGGCTCCATTGCGATCCGGAAGACGATGTCCCGATTGAAGTCCATCGTGCGCCGGACCGCGTGCTTCTGGTCCGGCAGACCCATGTCGCGGATACTGGGATTATCGTCTCCGCATCGGACGTCACCGAGTTGAAGAAATCACAGGCACAGCTCGTTCAGGCCTCCAAGCTCGCGACGCTGGGCGAAATGGCCACAGGTGTCGCACACGAGCTGAATCAGCCGCTGGGCGTCATCCGCATGGCCTCTAACAACTGCATGAAGCGCATCGCGAAGGGGCAGCTGGATGCCGAGTACCTGACGAGCAAGCTCCAGCGTATGGCCGACCAGACCGAGCGCGCTTCGCAAATCATCAACCACATGCGTATTTTCGGCCGCAAGGCGGACGGGGAGGAACGAACCTTCGAACTCCGGGCCTCGCTGGAGAATGCGGCCAAGCTGATGGGGACGCAGCTTTCCGACCATTCGATTGCCCTGCGCCGCGCGCTGGGGGAGGCGGATGTGTTTGTCACAGGCCAGCAGGTGATGTTCGAACAGGTTATCCTGAACCTCTTCAGCAATGCCCGCGACGCGATCATGTCGACCGAGACCGGCGCGTCCGAGGGCGGCGAGATCTCGGTGCAACTGGAGACCCACGACGCGGATACGATCTCGGTGATTGTCGAGGATTCCGGTGGCGGGATCCCGGAGGCCGTGCTCGACCGTCTGTTTGACCCGTTCTTCACGACCAAGGAGCCCGGGAAGGGCACGGGCCTCGGTCTCTCGATCAGCTACGGCATTATCGGTGAGATGAATGGCACCATCGGCGCCACGAATACGGATCGGGGCGCGCGGTTCCGGATCGATCTTCCCCGCGCGGAGGGTGCGGCCCAGGACGCTGCTGCGTAGGGTAGTCCGGGCCGCCGCTTGGCGGCCCGAGTCGTGCGCAGGGACGATGGACAAACCCACTCTCGGGCCGTTGGTTCCATGTTGTCATCTCTCCCGGCGTTTGCGATTCAGACAGCGAACTGGAGATGATGAAGGAACCGCCGATGCCGCTACGCCCCTTCCATGGTCCGGTCTGGCGACTGCTCCCGACGGAGGTTCGTGACACGCCGACAGCCGCCGCCAGAGCACCGTTTGGGCGCTTCCACCACTCCGGGCAGACCGCCGCCTATGCGTCTCTCACAGCCGAAGGTGCGAGCGTTGCCATCCAGCGTTATCTGACAGACGGCGTTGCACGGCTTCTGATTCCGATGTGCCTTGATGCCGAGCGTGTCGCCGACGAACGGGGCAACTCCGATGCCTCAATCGTCTGGCAAGACATCCATGCGGCGGGCGCTCCCTCGCCGACCTGGGCATACTCGGATGCCGCGCGCGCGGCGGGTGCGCAGGCCATGCTCTACTCATCCCGTTCCCGCCCGGAGCTCGCCCATGTCGTGGTTTTCCAGCCCGAATGCCTTCGCCTTGTTGGGCCAGTCACGGAGTTTCAGCCATAGCGTCCGTTCAAGGTTCCGCGACCCGGGGCCAGTAAGCATCCGTGAACCGCTCATAGGGGATCGTGGCGAAGTCCGGTGGGATCGCCCCCGCGCCCGAGATATACGCAACCCGCGATGCGATGGGTGCAAAGCCCGCATAGAAGTGCTGGGTCGATTTGACCACAATTCCCTTATAGGCGCTGGTGTCGATGCCAAGTTGCGTCATCCCGTTTGGATGGAAGACCTGCGTGCGCTTGGTGGTCAGGATCACGTCCACCCCGGCCTCTGTAGTCAACCAGACCGCCGTGCCCATGGTCGCGGTCGCGTCCCCGAAACTCTGGGTCGCGTCCGGCAAGATCCGCCTGACCGTAACCCGCAGATCCACCGGATCGCCCGATGATGGCCCGCACTTGCCTCCGATCCTGAGGTCGAAGGTGGCGCCCTCTCCCGCCTCCTCGCAGAACCGGACGGCCAGCGGGTCCCAGAAGTATCCGATCAGCAGATCCGTCGTGCCTCGTGCCAACGCGGCCGCCAGCACAAATGTGGAGTCCGACGCTGCACCCCCGCCAGCATTGTCCGCCACATCCGCCAGCACGATGGGGCCGGGCCCGGCCTCGACCGCAGCCAGTGCTTCATCGATAGAGAGCATCGGCTGCACCATCTGATCGCGGAGATCCCACAGCCTCTGGCCAAACCCGGCCGCGACCTCGGCGGCTTTGTCCCCGTCGCCGTCTGCAATCACGAGCATCTTTGCCGAAGTTCCCGGCACATCCTGCCAGGGAAACCCGTGCGCGAAGGAGACGGAAAGCACTCCGTCTTTGCCCTCCGCCGCCTGCATCTCGGCCACGACCGTCTTCATGGGCTCAACAGGCGTGCGCCACATATTGATCATCCGGGTGTCGTGGACAGCAATGACAGGCCGCACTTCGCCACGATGCGCACGGAGGCAGATGTCGAACAACTCCTCTGCGCGCTCGCCAACATCGATATGCGGGTATTCCTTGAACAGCACCACCGCGTCCGCATTGCCGGTGATCTCGGGCGTGATGGAGCAGTGCAGATCCAACTCCACGCCGACCACCACATCAGGCCCCACGATCTCTCGAACCCGGGCAAGCGTATCGCCCTCGCAGTCCTCGTAGCCCTCGGCCGTCATGGCCCCGTGCATGGACAAGAGCACGATGTCCACGGGGCAGGCCGCGCGCAGATCGGCCAGTAGCTCGTCTCGCAACCCCTCATAGACTGCGCGTACCGTCACGCCTGCGGGCTGGGCGAAGGCTGCAATGCTCTCGACCACCTCGCCCTGCGCCTCCTCGGTGCGCTGCCGCCAGACATGCATGGGCAGGGAGAAGGTCGTGGGCGTCCGCTGGGTCGCATCGCCCCGATAGAGCATGCTCTCTTCGAAAGTGGCCCATCCCGTGGGCATGGACGAGAACGTATTCGTCTCGGTGCCGAGGCAGGCGATAAAGGTCTTCATGTCTCCCCCTTCTCTATGCCCTGTTCATCTTGCCGGAAGCACCTCGGGAGGTTGCCAATGTTGCGCCAATGGTCCGAGGGACATTGGCGACGGGCAGAGCCCTCGACTGGGCCCGGCACGGGCCAAACACCACTCAAGCCGCAGTTTCGGCCTGTTCGTAGAGATGACACTCGGTCAGATGATCGCCTTCGAGCAATGATCTCGGGGCGCGCGCATTGCAGACATCCATGCATTTCACACAGCGCGGATGGAACGAGCATCCTGACGGAGGGTCGATCGGATTCGGGAACACGGCGCCAAGATGCGTGTCAGGCACGCCCAGCCTTGGATCGGGCGTCAGAACCGAGTCCAGCAGTGCCCGTGTGTAGGGGTGGCGCGGGTTGCGGAACAAGGTCTCTGCATCGGCCTCCTCCACGATCCGGCCCAGATACATCACCGCCACCCGGTCGGCCATGTGCTCGACCACGGCAAGGTTGTGGGAAATCAGCAGATAGGTCAGCCCAAGCTCACGCCGCAGGTCCTGCAACAGGTTCAGGATCTGCGACTGCACCGAGACATCGAGCGCCGAGGTCGGCTCGTCACAGATCACGACCTCGGGTTTCATGATGAGCGCGCGGGCGATGGCCACCCGCTGGCGCTGCCCGCCAGAAAGCTG
>JBCDID010000015.1:0-18958 GCA_038749355.1 Pseudomonadota bacterium
CGGACGCATACCCAAGACGCGACACCGCTGACGCTCGGCCAGGAATTCGGCGGCTACGCGCACCAGGTGAAGCAGGGCATCGCTCGCGTGAACCAGTCGCTGAAGAACGTCTACTTTTTGGCACAAGGCGGCACGGCGGTTGGCACCGGGCTGAACACGGCTAAGGGCTTTGACAAGTTAGTCGCCGCCAACATCGCCAAGATTACCGGGCTGCCCTTCAAGACCGCGCCCAACAAATTCGAGGCCCTCGCGGCCCACGACGCGATTGTCGAGATGTCGGGTGCGGTCAAGACGGTCGCCGCATCGCTCTTCAAGATTGCGAACGACATCCGGTTGCTGGGCTCGGGCCCCCGCTGCGGCCTCGGCGAGCTCTTGCTGCCGGAGAACGAGCCCGGTTCTTCCATCATGCCCGGCAAGGTCAACCCGACGCAATGCGAGGCACTGACCCAGGTCTGCGCGCATGTCATGGGCAATGACGCGGCAATCGGCTTCGCGGGATCGCAGGGCCATTTCGAGCTGAACGTCTACAAGCCGATGATGATCTACAATCTCCTGCAGGCGATGCAGTTGCTTGGTGATGCCTCGGTGGCGTTCACCGACAATTGCGTCGACGGAATTGAAGCGGACGAGGATCGGATCTCGAACCTGATGTGGGAGAGCCTGATGCTGGTGACAGCGCTCGCACCCGAAATCGGCTATGACAATGCCACCAAGGTTGCAAAAACCGCGCACAAGCGGCGCACGACGCTGAAGGAAGAGGCTGTCCGGCTCGGCTTTTGCGATGAGGCGACCTTTGACCGGGTGGTCCAACCCAAGAACATGATCGGACCGAAATAGGCGTCAGGCCTCCTTGGCGTGTGCCGGGCGCTCCTGCCCGGCCACGCAGCCGATCATGGCAGGCACGAACATCGAGATGGCCTCGACCAGCCAGAACGTCGTGATCCCGGCCGCCTCGAGCCAGGCTGCCCAACCGAGGGGGCCTGCTGACAGGAATCCGACCAGCGCCTCACCGCCGCCCGTCATTACGGACCAGCACATCCATCGCGTCAGAAAGAAGAACGAACCCATTAAAAGACCGGTCGCAATGGCGCCCCAGAGGCTGCGCCGTGCCGAAACGACGCCCGCGATTATGAGGACGATTGAACCGGCGAGCCCCACGATCAGCTTGACGGCCAGAACATCGAAGGTTGCTGCCATCACACCATGGACAGCGCCCGCCACGACAGCCATGCTCACTGCGATGACTGCTCCCTTGAACCCATATGCCCGATCCAACGAAGGCAAGTCAGGCCGCTCCTTGTGACGTACGCATCCGGTTCTTCCGCATGAAAGTGGAGGATTTATGAACGCCCGCATAATCAATCTGAGGACGGCACGCAAACAGAAGGCACGCGCCCAGAAACAGGCGAAGGCGGTCGAGCGCGTCCGGGAGGGCAGCGTGACCAAATCGGACCGCGATGCCGCGCGCCGCGGAGAAGCCGCGCGGGTGACCCGCTTGGATGCCCACAGGAAGGGCGATGACGACGGATAGGCCCCGTAAACGCTCGCTCACTCTGCAGGGGCATGCGACCTCGGTGAGCCTGGAGGACGCGTTCTGGCAGGAGTTCACCCGGCTCGCGGCGGGACGGGGCGCATCGGTGAACACGCTTGCCAGCGAACTCGACCAGACCCGCACACCGCCGAACTCCCTCGCTTCAGCCATCCGTCTCTTCGTGCTAGCTGAAGTGAAAGCAGGCCGTTAACCCCGCGGCGTCACGCGGAGCCAGATCCCGTTGCGCGAGCGGACGGTCAGGTGCGCCATGGGCTCGGGTGTCCGTTCCTCGACTGGTTCGAACCGAAACCGCGCAGCCAGCAGCCCGAGGATTAACACCCCCTCCTGCATGCCGAAGCCGGCCCCTGAGCACACCCGCGGGCCCGTCGAGAACGGAATATAGGCGCCGCGCGCCACCTTGCGGGTTGCATCGTCACGCCATCGGTCGGGGTCGAACACGTGCGGGCGGTCCCAGAGCCGTTCGTGGCGTCCGAGATGCCAGGGCGAGATGATGACCGGCGAGCCCGGAGCGATCTGCTTGTCCCGCATCTCCTCCGGCTGGGTTGCCTCGCGGATCATCATGGGCACCGGCGGGTAGAGCCGAAGCGTCTCACGAAAAACATCACGTATGAACGCCAACCGCCTGAGATCGCTGAACTCAGGCCCAGCGGCAAACACCGGGGCGGCCTCGGCATGCATGCGCTCCTGCACCTCCGGCGCGTTCGCGATCAGGTAGAGCGCCCAGGCTAATGCGGAAGCAGACGTCTCGTGCCCGGCGAGGAAGAAGATCGCCATCTGGTCCGCCATCTCCGCATCGTCGAAGATGTCGCCCGTCACCGGATCCTTGGTGGTCATGATCTTTGTGGCGAGATCGTCAGGCGCGGTGCCCACCTCGATCTCCCCATGCCGCTCCTCGACGAATGCGCGCAGGAGGCGCCGGATCTCGCGCGCCGCTCTGCCCTTCTTCCAACGCGAGGGCCCGAGCCGCGGATACCAGTCGGGAATGCGCATGAGGTCCGCGGGCGAGAGCATTGGCGCAGCCAACTGATAACGACGGAAGGCATGGAAGACGCGGGTGGCGGCTTCCTCGGTGATCGGCTGGGAGAATAGGGTCCTGAAGATCACGTCCGCTGCCGCGTGGGAGGTCTCGAACTCGATCTCCATCGGGGTCCCGTCGGCGCGGGTCTCCAGGCGCCGGGCCATCTCCTGACCTGCCTCCAGCATTGGGCCGAAAGTTTCGCGTAGCTTGCCGCCCTCGAAGCTGGGGTCGATGATGCGTCGTTGCCGCTTCCATTTCTCGCCATTGGTGACGAAGACCGACTCGCCCAGCAGATCGCCGATCGTCGCGCGCACCACGTCGGATTTCGGGAAGTCGTCGGGGCGTTCGACCAGGATTCGACGTACCAGATCCGGTTGGTTAGGCATGTAGGAGTTGTACCAGGGGGTGCGAACCTCGGTCAGCCAGGCCCGATAGAGTTTTGCGGGCAGCGCCGAGAACAGGTTTCGCCGCGCCCGCAGCCAGATCCGCCAGAATGGCAGCCCCGGTGGGCGCTCCGGCGGTTTCGGCGGCTCATAGTCCGTGGATGGGGCGACACCCGGGATCTTGTCCATCAGCCGTGGATACCGCTCGCGCGCGCCGGGTCAAGCTGGGTGCAGCACTGGAGACACCGGCTCGGCATGCATCGAAGGGGAGCATTCGCGCCCGGCAAACCGTGTCGCCAGCGCCAGCGGCCCGCCAGTGATGAGAAAGTAGTCGAAGTCCCGCGGTCGAGCGAAGGCGCAAAGATACTGGAAGTGCATCCGGAGCAGCCGCCAGCGATAGCGGCGCAGCTCGCCCTCGGCCATGGTGTGCTTGAACGCCGCCGATACCACAACCGGATTCATGGCCCCCGGATGCCGACCGTTCTGACGGCAGTTGGCAACGGGATCGGTCAACGCAAAACACGCACCGTCACCCGGTGCCGTCACATCCAGCCAGAAGACCGTGGGTTCGTCGGCCAATCGCGCGAGATCGGCACGCAGGGCGTCAGCCTGCGGCAGGAAGCTGGTCATCGCGATGCTTTGGCCGAGCGTCAGAACGGAAAGCGGCGTCGCCCCGTCCAACCGTCCCTTGTCCAGAGCGCGGGACACTGCGGACACGGCCAGTTGCGCGCCCGAAGAATGGCCGACCACCAAAACCTCGTCATAGCTGCCGGACGCCACTTCGGCCCGGATACGGTCGGCAAACTCATTCAGTCGCGCGCACAGGGGACGGGGATATGCGCCGCCCAGCTGCGCCGAGTAGCCGAGGTCGTTGACCATGAAGTAGATCATCATCTGTTCTTCAAACAGACGAGTGGACGCCATTGCCAGCCCGGTCGCTCCTAAACCCACAACGGCGGACAGCAACCACGGAACACCGAGCGCGCCGGTTAGCAAAAGTCCCGCGCTCAGCCCGACCATGCTCGCAAAGACGAGGTAGAAGATCATCAGGAACGCAGGCACCAGCCCGGCGACCAGCGGCCCGCTGCGCAAGCGCCACATGGCCCGAATCGCACCCGAGGACAGATAGATCCACAGCGTCTTGAACATCAGCGAGTAGACGTAGAGCAGCGAGGGGTGGATCGAGTGGCGCACAATGTCGTCCCAGCCCAGGAACTCGAACTCGCTCTCCGTCGCAACACCTTCGAACTCATGCGTCACGGACCAGCGGTAGTTCCCGCACTCCGCCGACTTCATGCCCTTGACGAACACGTCATATCCGCAGATTCGCGCCTGTTCAGGCCCCTCACGGCGATAAAGTTCGCGATAGCGGCGCGGCCCTAGTGGATCGAAACCGGAGACGTAGAACACCTTGCGGCGCCGCACATCCTGAGAAACGGGGACCGCAGACCCGCGATTGACGCCAAGCAGCGCCTCCATGCCAGGTGAGATATTCAACGCCCGATACGCTCCCAACAGCCGCTTTATCGGCAGTACGGCAATTTAGTTACCGTAGCCCTTAGCAGAATGCGAACAATTAGTCAGCCAACAGTGGCAAGACTTGGGAACATATCGAGCAAGAAGTAGGCCAACCTCTCGAAGTCGCCCGAGATCATCATCAGGCCGACGACGACCAGCATCGCGCCCATGACGCGTTCAATTGTGCCGAGGTGCCGGCGCATGCCTGCGGCCCAGCGCAGGAAAGGCCCGATGAACATGGCGGCCACGATGAAAGGCACGCCGAGCCCCAGGGCATAAAAGCCCAAGAGAACGGCACCGCCCGCAGGGCTGTCGGATTGCGCCGCAAAGGACAAGATCGTGCCGAGGATCGGCCCCAGGCAAGGGGTCCAGCCGAACGCGAAGGCCATGCCGATGACGAAGCTCGACCCGGTTGAGCCGGCCGATTGTGGCCCCTCGAAGCGGGCCTCCCGGTTCAGGAGCGGGATCTTGTCCCACCCGCTGAACTGCAATCCGATGCTGACGAGCACCACGGCTGCCAGCCCCATCCAGATCAGCCCCAACCGCTCTATGATAGGTTGCGATAGCAGCACCCACCAAAGCAGCATGGCCCCAATCGCGACCGCCGCCACCAGAACCGATTGCCTTAGACCCCAGAAGTGCAGGCCGAAGACGAAGATGATCGCGCCGGACACGAGCCCAAAGATGTGCTTGTTGTCCAAGAGCAGGTTCCCGGCTGACGCCATTCCGAGGCCCAAGCCGACAAACACCACGCCAAGACCGAGCACAAAGAACAGCGCGCAGATCATGACCCGGCGCGACGCCGCGCGGTCGATCTCCACATCATCGCCGGTCAACTGATCCAGCGTTGTGCCCCCGATGTAGGCAAGGTACGGCGGCGCCATGGGCAGCACGCACGGGCTCGCGAAGCTGAACAGGCCGAAGATGAACGCGAACAGAACGCCGAAAAGGCTCCCGTTCTGGATCGCTTCGATGCCGAGATCACGCAACGCTTCCATCGGTCTTCCCTGCTCCACCCACCTGCTGAGCTGCCCGCCCGGGCATATAGCCCAGTTAGGTCTGACATGATCCTAATTCTGCCCGCTCACACGAAGCTGTGACATATGCTCATCATTGCCCGCGCTGGCGCGAGAGATAGGCGACAAGGTCCTCGACCTGACGGGCGGAAAACCGGGGCTCACCAAAGCGGGGATCGTTTGGGTTATCCCGTTGGCCTGCCATGTAGTAGCTTGGCATGCTCGTGCGAGGACTGAGGACCTGGGGCGCGACGATCCAGAGCCGGAGCGTCCCTTCGCTCATGCGGCTTGCAACACCGGTGAGGCTGGGCGCGCCGTTGTCGTCCGCGTTCAGTTCCGCCCCGGGCCCGCCCGGCGAGCCATGACAGCCCGAGCACCCGCTCCGTTCCCGGTTGAAGTAGAGCTGACGTCCGCGTTCCGCGTCACCGATCCGACCGGTCAGGCTGTCAGGGATTTCCCGTGCGTTTTCTATGACATAGGGTACCATGCGACCATCCTGCGCGAAGGCCACGGCGCCGCAGAGTGCAACCGCTGTCATCACGCCAAAGACCCGTTCGAATGCCCGCATTCCCTCTCACCCTGCCCTACAGCACGAAGGTCGCAGGATGTGCAACGCGCAGTCTCGTTTGGCAAGGGCTTGCGCAGCAGGTGTGGTCAAGCTAGCTCCTGCGCGATGAGCGATCAGGATCACATTCCGGAGCTGGATACCTGTGGGCTGTTGTGCCCCCTGCCCGTCCTGAAGGCGCGCAAACGTCTGAAGGACGTGGAGATCGGTGCGCGGCTGCGGGTGCTGGCCGACGATCCGGCAGCCCTGGTGGACATCCCGCATTTCTGTGCCGAGCAAGGGCATCGGCTGGACGGTGAGCCCGGGCAGGATGGCCCGGTTCTGTCCTTCGTGATTGTGCGCGGACGCTGACCCGAAGGACCTGTCGCTGCGCGCATTTTGCGACTTTTGCCCCGGTTTGCGCAGGCATTCGCGTTGTGCAATCCGTCAGAGGCCGCGAATTTCCGGCGGCAACGCACGAATGGTGCCGTCCTCCGGTCGCGCCCAAGCTGTAGCGAAACGCGCAGAACATGGTTATGTTGCCTTCCGTGCGGGGGTGTCCGTGCCGCAGAGACAACGTGAGAGACGGGGAACATATGCAGTCAAGCTGGGTCGGATGGCTGGCCTTCCTCGTGCTCGCCGCGATGATTGTGGTCACCTCATGTCAGGCGAATTTCGGCGGAGCCGTGGGATGAGCGCACAGCGTTTTGGAGGGCAGTACAGCCCCGGCGGGGCTTCGGGCGGAGACAAGGGCGCGGTGCCGCCGCCCAACAAGTTCCGTGGTCGCAACGCGAGTTCCGTCGATGTGCGTGCACTGGCTATGTTCGTCCTGCCAACACCCCTGCTGTTCGCCGCGTTCGGCGCCATGGGCTCGGGTTCGGCGCTGGCACTGGCCGTGTTGCTGGTCGCCTATTGTGCCCTGATGCTGGGCGCATGGCTGTTGCGAGAGGGGCAACGTGCCCACGCCGCCTACGACGCCCGCACCGTCGCCCGCCCGCCTGCCTTTCCGCGGAAACTCTGCGCGGCAGCACTCGCCGGGATCGGTGTCTTCCTGGGGCAGCTCTATAACTCTGAAGCCGGTGGCATCCTTGCAGCGACCGGCGCGCTGATCCAGGCGGCGGTGTTCGCTGTCGTTGCCGCAGCCGCACATGTCATGGCTTTCGGGATAGACCCGATGAAGGCCAAGGGCGACATCGCCAACATCTCCGCCGCCGAGCGCGAGCGGGTTTCCGACGCCATCGACAAGGCGGAGGACAAGCTGAAGACCATCGAGGATTTGGCCCACAAGCTTCGCGACCGGGAAGTCGACGACCGCGTGACACGCCTGAATGCGACTGTGCGCGAGATGATCCGGCTGGTCGAGGAAGATCCCCGCGATCTGTCCCGCGCGCGGCGGTATCTCGGCGTCTACCTGAAGGGCGCGATGGACGCGACGCAGAAATATGCGGACAATCACGAACGTCTGGGCGATCCGAAGATCCGCGACGATTACCTCGCACTGCTGACGGATCTGGAGGCGAGCTTCCAGAGCGGCAAACAAAAACTGCTGCTGGACGACAAGGTGGATCTGGAAGTTGAGATTGAAGTGCTCCGTGACCGGCTCGGTCAAGAAGGCGCATGACGGACATATCTGGGAAGGAGGACCCCCATGAGTGTTGAACAAAAGGCCACGGCGCTTGCCGAGGAATCGGCGCAACTGATCGAGGTGTTGCCGGAGCCGGTCGCCGATCTGGTGCCGTACGAGGGGGCTGACGATGCCCAGAAGGCGGAGATCGAGACCCGCATTTCCGAGCTCGACATGTCGGACACCCAGACGATCATCAAGTTCGGGTCGTCCTCGCAGCAGGAACTGACCGCACTGGCCGACCAGATGCTGGACGGGGTGCGCAACAAGGATCTCGGCCCCGCGGGCGATGCGCTGCGCAACATGGTGGGCACAATCCGCGGTTTCGACACGTCCGAGCTGGACCCCAACGCCAAGAAGAGCTGGTGGCAACGCTTGTTCGGTGCGGCGGCCCCGATCCACGATTTCGTCGCCAAGTACGAGGGTGTGCGCGGGCAGATCGACAGCATTACCGATGAATTGCTGGAGCACGAGACGGTCCTGTTGAAGGACGTCAAGATGCTCGACAAGCTCTATGAGCGGACGCTCGAGTTCTACAACGAGCTAGGCCTCTACATCGCGGCCGGCGAGGCAAAACTTCAGCAGCTCGACACCGTGGACATTCCCAAAGAAGCGGCCGATGTCGAGGATGACAGCAAGGATGCCGTGCTGGAGGCGCAGGAACTTCGTGACCTGCGGGCCGCCCGCGACGAGCTGGAACGCCGGGTCCACGACATGAAGCTGACCCGCCAGGTCACCATGCAGTCCCTGCCCTCGATCCGGCTGGTGCAGGAGAACGACAAGAGTCTGATCAACAAGATCAATTCGACCATGGTGAACACGATCCCGCTGTGGAAGAACCAGCTGTCCATTGCGCTGGCCACGTTCCGGAGCCGCGAAGCAGGCAAAGTCGTGAAGGAAGCCTCGGATCTTACCAACGAGCTCCTGACCTCGAATGCGGATATGCTGCGCCAGTCCAATGCCGAGATCCGCGAGCCGATCGAACGCGGGGTGTTCGACATCGAAGCGGTGAAGAAGGCCAATGCCGAGGTGATCGGAACCATCGAGGACAGCTTGCGCATCGCGGACGAGGGCAAGGCCAAGCGCGCCGCCGCCGAGCAGGAGCTCATCCAGATGGAGGAAGAGCTGAAGAACACGCTTGCCTCGGCACGTGCGCGGGAGGCGGCTCCCGCAGCTGCGCCTGCTGGCTGAGAACAGGCCGGTTGCGTCGGGCCATGACCCGAATTCCTTTGGTTTGGGTCATGGTGGCGGCGCTGTTCTGGCCCGCAGCGGGCATGGCCCAGGGCTTCAAAATCATCGGTCCGGCGCCCTATTGCGATGCCACCATCCTGCACGGCCCCAATGAGCGCGGGGCCTCCAGTGCCGCACCCCAGGGACGCGCAGTCATCCTCTATGACCCCCGCCTTATGCCGCAGCTTCCCTACCTGGAGCCCTTCGTGATGGCTCATGAATGCGCGCATCACGCGCTCGGGCATACATCGCCGGAGGGCTTGCTGCGGGAAGGTTTCCAATTCCAGGAAAAGGAACTGGCAGCCGATTGCTGGGCAGCGCGAGAGTTGACCGCGCGCGGCGAGGCGGATGTGGTGGCAGAGCAAATCGCGCTTTGGGACCGACAGGACACCGACCGGCCCGGTCCACGATATCCGACATGGGCAGAGCGCATCGACAAATTGCGGGAGTGCTCGGGATCTTGAACTGCGGCTTTATCCCGCCACCGGTCACCCGCCGGGATTAAGCCCCACTTTCTCCATCAGTTCCGGTCCGTTGTTGGCGACCTTACCGACAGCGGAGTCGACCTCCCAAAGTTCCACCCTGTCATCCGGCGGAGCAACCATCAGCGGCATAGGATCTATCGACAGATCCAGCCAGCGATCCGCTGTCTCGTCGTCCAGCACGATCGGCGTGCGGGGATGCAGGTGCCGGGTCGCCTCGCCCGCCGCCGTCGTCAGGATCGTGCAGGAACGCAGAATCTCTCCGCCAATCTTCGTCTGGGACCAGAGCCCCGCAAACCAGAACCCGGGCGTGTTCCGGCGCATGGTGATGAAGTGCGGGATCTTCGCGCCCTTCTTGCCATACCCCGCGTCGCCACTCCCTACGGCCTGCCATTCGTACCAGCCGATTGCCGGGATCAGACAGCGCCGTTTCGCAAACGAGTCCCGGAAGACAGGCTTCTGCCCGGCCTCCTCGGAACGCGCATTGAATGTGGTCAGCCGAAACTCTGACAACGGTTTCTGCCACCAGACCGGCACCAGACCCCAGCGTGCCACCGACGCCGCGCGCCGCCCCTCCCGCCGCCCGACGATGCCTACGGGTTGCGTGGGCGCAATGTTCCAGCTGGGCTCCGGCCAGTCGGGCGGGAGGTCCTCCGCGATGTTCAGCCCAAGCCACTCGGCCCAGTCCGCACCGGCAATGATCCCGATGGCGAAACGCCCGCACATACCCGTCCTCCTCGTTATCTGACCTTAACCCCTCGTGCCTATTGATTGCACGCATTGACGAATCCGAGCGGGGGCTAGGACATGACAGTGCGGGCATTGATGCAAGCTGGCCTGAGGCTGCTTGCGGTTGGGGTAGGCTGTGCCGTGATCGCGGGATGCGCCAACAGCTACACGGTCGACGACTACGCAAACCTCGCGCAAAACCTGCAAGACCGCGGGCATCTGCGCACCGAGACTGATCCACCGGATGCGCCGGTCACTTTGAGGCGACTGGAGCGGACATTCCGCGACGTGGTCTTCCACTACGAGTTCCACTTCAAGGACGGGCGCATGATCAACGAGCGCATAGACAAGCCTCTGAAACGCTGGAAGGGCCATATCCGGTATAAGTTCATAGGCGATGCGGTCGCCGCGAAAGACAGGCGGGATGTGGCGGAACTGACCGCCGAGATTGCCCGCCTGACCGGGCTGACCTTCGAGGAAGTCGATGGCCGTCATGATCTGCTGATCTCGATCGCCTCGCCCGCAGGCCGCAACGACGTGAGTCGTACGCTGAGGAACTCGAACCTGCCCACATACCGCAAGCGCTACGACACATGGCGCAAGACGCCGAACTGGGTCTGTGGCGCGACCCTGTCCACGGAATGGGATGTGCCCGGGCGGCTGATATTTGCGCATGTCTTCATGGGCTCCGAGGTCACAGGGCTCCTGCGCAAGGCGTGCCTGCACGAAGAGATCGTCCAGGCGCTCGGCCTGACGAACGACAGCGAGGCGGCGCGGCCGTCCATCTTCAATGACGATCAGGAATTCGCCCTGATGACGGAACATGACGGGATGCTCCTGCAAGCGCTCTACGATCCCCGCCTCCGACCCGGGATGTCTGCCGAGGAGGCCATGCCCGCTGTGCGCGAAGTGCTGTCGGGCGTGCTGGCGGAGCGGGGCGTGCGGCAGTTCGCAGGTGTGGCTTCGGGGCCTGGCCGACCCAATCCCGGATGATTGCCGGGAATCTCGACAGTTCTCCCGCATACCGGGTTCACGAAACGGGTGATTGTCTCTTAGACTGCGACAATGCACGTCGCCCGAAGCCTTCGCCTTGCACTTTTGATCCTCGCGTTCGGCCTTTCGGCCTGCGCGGCCTCTGCGCCCGCTCCCGGGCCTGAGTACGGCGTGGAGCGGTTCCGGGCGCTGGATGCCGCCCTGCTGGCCTCGGGCCGCATGAAGGCAGACCGGTTGGCGCGTGATGTCCCACTGACACCCGAGATACTGGCGGAGAACTTCTCGAAAACGGCTTTTGGAGAGGAATTCGCGCTCGCGCACGGGGTCACCATCCCGATTGCAAACCGGCCATCCGGCAATCTACGCAAATGGACAGGCCCCGTGCGCTACGAGCTTTCGGATCGGGCGACAATACGGGATGAAAAGGAAGTCACAGGGCTCGTTACTCGGTTGCGACGGAGCACCGGGCTGGACATTGGCCCGGCCGGTCGCGCCAAGCCGAACATGTTCATCCGCGTGCTCTCGGAACAGGACCGCGCGCGCATTGCGTACACGTTTGCGACGCTTGAGCAGCCCAGCCCGCTGGCCGAACTATTCCTGACTTGGGCGGCCGCACCCGAATGGCCGTGTGCGGGCGAAATCTATTTCTCCGGTCCGGACAGCGATACCCGGTTCGAGATCGCGCTCGCGATGATCTACATTCGCGACGAGGTTCGCGGGCTCTCGCGACAGGCCTGCATCGAGGAGGAGATCAGCCAGTCGCTGGGTCTGGTGCGGGACGATCCGACGGTCCGCCCCTCTATCTTCAATGATGACGAGGAATATGCGCTCCTGACCCGCCATGATGAGCTGCTGCTGAAAATCCTTTATGATCCTGAGCTGGCGCCTGGAATGGACCTTGAGACAGCCATGCCCATCGTCAGGCGCGTGGCGCGAAAGGTGATCGAGTGATCCGTTGGATCGTCGTGGCGTTGATGGCCGTGGCTTGCGCGCCGGCACCCGAGGTCGCGTGGCAGGACCGTCACGACCTTCTCCTGCGCTATGGGTATCTGCGCCTTGATCGCGCGCCGCGCGACGCGCCCTACACCAACGCGGATATTGCGCGCGCCTTCCGCCACATCATGTTCGTCGATGAACACGTGTGGGAGGATGGCACCTACAGGCCGGCCTGGCGCGCCCGTCCACTGGAGAAACGCACGGGGCCTGTTACCTACACGCTGGCGGGTGGCGGTGTGACCGAGACGGACCGGCGGCATATGCGAGAGATCGCCGAACGGCTGACCGATGCGACCGGGCTTGAAGTGCGCAACGCGGACGAAGGCGCCGACATTCACCTCTTCATCGCGGGGGCGAAGGAGCGCGAGGGCTTTGCAGCAGCGCTGGCTGAGCGGCGGGCGGACCATCCGCTGGTCGGCTTGCTGAGAAATGATCTGGGCGGCAATACCTGTGTGGCTTTCCCGTTCTTGCCGAAGGACGGGACGGGCGATCCGCCTTACCTCATCTTTATCCCGGATGAGGTGACGGGCCGGCTGAGACGCGGCTGCATCGAAGAGGAGTTTGCGCAGGCCTTCGGCCCGGCTGCGGACTTCCCCGAAGCACGTCCCTCGATCTTCAACGACGACTTCGAGTTCGCCGTGTTTACGGAGCTCGATACATGGATGTTCCGCGTGCTCTATGATCCGCGGCTAAGGCCCGGCATGCTTGAGGCACAGGCCATGCCCATCGTCCACCGCATCCTCGCAGAAATTCGCCCGGAATGATGTTGCGCCTGACGGCGCCCATTGGTGCATCACGCGTGCAAGCACGCTTTGGATGCACCCTACGCGGAACGGATCCAACAGCGCCGTGTAGGGTGTCATCCAAAGTGTCGCTCGACGACACGTGATGCACCCTTGCCTCGGTTCAACAGGGTGGTGCGCCGCGCTTGCGAATGCGCTAGTGTTCCGCCAACGGTGCGGGCAGCCGAGTGTTTTTGAGAACGGAGACCACAATGATCTGGGACATGCTCAAAGGTGAGTTGATCGACGTCATCGACTGGACGGATGACACACGCGACACCATGGTCTGGCGGTTTCAGCGCCGCGACAATGCGATCAAGTACGGTGCCAAGCTGACGGTCCGCGAGGGCCAGGCCGCCGTCTTCGTCCATGAGGGGCAGCTGGCCGACGTGTTCCAGCCCGGGCTCTACATGCTCGAGACGAACAACATGCCCATAATGACGACCCTGCAGCACTGGGATCACGGGTTCTCGTCTCCGTTCAAATCCGAGATCTACTTCGTCTCGACCCGGCGCTTCCAGGATCTCAAGTGGGGCACCAAGAACCCGATCATGATGCGCGATCCGGAGTTTGGACCCGTGCGCATGCGTGCCTTCGGCACGTACACGATCCGCGTCTCGGACCCCGGGCTCTTCCTGCAGGAAGTCGTCGGCACGGATGGCGAGTTCACGGTCGACGAGATTCAGTTCCAGCTTCGCAATGTGGTGGTCTCGCGCTTCTCCAATGCGCTCGCCTCCTCCGGCATCCCGGTGCTGGATCTGGCCGCCAACACCGATCAGATGGCAAACTATCTGAAGAACCGCGTGGCCCCCGAGATCGCGCAGTATGGCATCGAGATCCCGACCCTCTTCGTCGAGAACGTCTCCCTGCCCGAAGCCGTCGAACAGGCCATGGACAAGCGCACATCGATGGGCGTGATCGGCGATCTCGGCAAGTACGCCCAGTTCCAGGCCGCAGAGAGCATGCGGGCGGCCGCCGAGAACCCGGGCGCGGGTGGCAGCGGCATGGGCGCCGGGCTCGGCATGGGAATGGGTATGGCCATGGCCAATGCGATGGGGGGCGGGTTCGCCTCTCCCTGGGGCCAGGCCCCGCAACAGCCGCAGGCCCCGGCGCCTGCACCCGCTGCTGCGGCTCCGCCCCCGCCACCTCCACCGCCAGTCGAAGTCGTCTACCATATCGCTGAGAACGGTGAGACCACGGGGCCCTTCTCGCTGGCGCGCCTCGGACGCATGGTCGCGGAAGGCGGCTTCACGCGCGAGACGCTCGTCTGGTCGGCAGGCATGGCAGGCTGGACGTCCGCGGGCGAAGTAGACGCGCTGGCCCGCCTGTTCACAGTGGCGCCACCGCCACCTCCTCCGCCGCCCGCGGGCTGACAAGACTTCAATATGGTTTGTCCGAAGTTCCTGCTTGGACAAACCGATTCTCTCAGATGCTGAGCGCCCTGCATGTCCGACGTTGCAACAAATACTGTGCCATGTTCCGCCTGCGGGGCGGCGGTGAACTTTCACCCGGGCATGGGCAAACTCGTATGTCCGTTCTGCGGCACCGAGAACGAGATCGAGGGGGCTGGCCTGCAGGTCTCGCCCTGGGGGGCGCGAACCGGCAAGGGTCCGGAGATCCGCGAGCTCGACTACGAGGCAGCCCTGCGCGACGCGCTCGACGACGCCGATATCGAGGAGACGGCGACAATCCGCTGCCCCGGCTGCGGAGCGGAGGTCGGCCTCGACGCCAACACACTTGCCGATGAATGTCCGTTCTGCGCGACGCCGCTGGCCCGCGCAGAGACACATTCGCACAGGCACCCGAAACCGCAGGGCGTATTGCCATTTGCCTTCGACGAACGCACGGCTCGGGAACAGATGGCAAAATGGCTGGGTTCGCTCTGGTTCGCGCCCAATAGCCTCAAGAAATACGCCGAGGCTGGGCGGCCGCTCGCGGGCATCTACCTGCCCCACTACACCTATGACGCCGTGGGCGATGCCCGCTACACCGGCCAGCGGGGCGATGCCTACTATGTGACCCGCACCCGCACGGTGATGGTGGATGGTAAGCCGCAGCAACAGACCTATCAGGAGCGCAAGATCCGCTGGTCCAATGTCTCGGGCCAGGTACGCCACATGTTCGATGATGTGCTGGTTCAGGCCTCGGAGACCATGGGGGCGACCAAGGGTGGCGCGGAGTACGCAGGCGCGTCCTGGGACCTTGCGGCCATGGAGCCCTATCGCACCGAGTACCTGGCAGGCTTCCGGGCAGAGGCGCCCTCGGTCAGCCTCGACCAGGGATATTCGCGCGCCAACCAGGTTATGGAGCAGATGCTGATCCGCGACATCAAGTTCGACATTGGCGGCGACGCGCAGCGGATCTCGAACATGGATGCGCGGTACTCGAACATCACCTTCAAGCACGTGCTGCTGCCGGTCTGGCTGGCGAGCTATCGCTGGCAGAACAAACCGTTCCGCGTGGTCGTCAACGGACGCACCGGGCAGGTTCAGGGCGAGCGGCCGTACTCTGTCTGGAAAATCGCGATCGCCGTGATCCTCGGGCTGATCGTAGCCGCGGCAGTCGGATATCTCGTCGCGACCAATCAGTGAGGCCGGTGCGAGGTCTGCCCGTCCTTCCGACTCTTTGAACTTATCCCCAGCTTTCATGCACCAGCACAGCCGTGGTTAAGATTTTGTTGTGAGTCGGCGGACACCCTTGGGGCCAGAGGTCCCCATGACTGAACCCTTCCTCGTCCACGCCCATATCCCCAAGACGGGCGGCAGCGCGTTGAACCAGCGTTTCCTGTTCCCGCGTTTCGGGCAGGACCGGGTCCAGATGCTCTATCGCTATGTGTTCGAGGCCGCGCACCGTCTGCCCAAACGACATACAAGCCCCGCGATGCGATGCTTCGCGGCGACGGGCCATGTGCCTTACGGGTTCTTCAGTCGGGTCTATCCTTCGGCAACCTATCTTTCTGTGTTCCGGGAACCCCTGGCGCGCAGCCTCAGCTTCCTGAACTTTGTCCTCGCGACGCCGGATCACAAGGTACACGAACGGATCGGCGCAGATCCGGCTCGCAATGCGGCGGACGACCCGGACGGATTTGTGATGGCCGTGCTTCAGGAACCGCGCCTCGCTACCGTCCAATCCAATGTTCAGACCCGGCTCGCTTCGGGATGCGCACGTTTGGGTGAGATGCCAGTGGACGCGTTGCATCTGGACGTAGCGGAAGCGAACATGGCCCGTTCGGACTACCTCATCGGTGATCAGGCGCAACTCGCAAGGCTGATTGGGGAGCTGCGGAGCCGCTATCCCATACCCCATCAACAGGCACCAACACCCCAACCCGATCCGCGCACAGAGAAGCGGCTGCCCAAGACGCTGCGCGTTGACGCTCTGGCACCTGCAACCGTTGCCGCGTTGGAGCAGGCCAACCGCTTCGACCTCGCGCTCTATGAACAGATTCAGGCTCGTTCGGCCAATCTCGCTGCGGCTTAAGCCCTAAACGCACGAACGCCGCGCCCAAACAGGGCACGGCGTCCAAAACACTCGCGTCGAAGCCGGACGGATCCAGCGTACGGCGTCAGATCGCCATGTCCCGCAGCTTCTCCATGTTTCGCATGGACACGAGGTGATAGTAGATCAGCTCCAGCACATCGCGTTTGAAGAAGTCGGTCAGCTTCTCAGCATCCAGTTCCTTCAAACGCTCGCGCGAGACGACGTGAAAACCAGTCACTGCGCGGGTCTCGCCGTTTGGCATCTTGATCCCGGCTTGCATCGGATCCAGCAAACCTGCCTCATCCAGAAGCTTGCAGAACTCGGCGGTGCGTCGCGCCTCGATCTCGTAGTTCTTGGTGAACTCGAGCGCCTTGTTCAGCGTCTCGGTCGGTTCGTCATTGTCGCCATAGAGCTTTTCGCCCTTCTTACCCTTCGGATCGCAGCCCTTGTACGCCTCGTCCAGGCACAGCGTGAAGGTCTGGCCATCATCGCCAGCGGCGAAGACGAAGGGATAACGGCGGATGAATGCCGGCACGTAGGAGCCCTTCCACTTGCCCTTGCCATCGACCAGCAGCGATTTGCCCTGCTCGATCCCAAGCACGACAACCGGCGCATAGCCGCTCTCGCCCTTGCCGAACACGATGGGCAATTCGGTCGCGGCGGTTGCAAACTCGGCACACATCAGCGGCGCGGCGTTCGATCCGGCGGCAAACTTGAAATCCGTGCCTTGCGAAAGCGACCATCCCTTGTGGCGCTCCAGCGAAATCGGGGCCACTTTCTCGTAAAACATCAATTGCTTTGTCATGACAGTCCTCCAGACTTACGCAAGCTGTTGGCGCGTGTTGACCACGTGAGAGGGGGTCTTTGCAAGCCTGCCCTTGTATCAAACTGGTATAAATCTGTTCCAATTCCGGGAGCGCCGTCCCCGCACGGGAAACGTTGCGCAGGCCAGTTGCCAAGCCTAGTCTTGCGACACGAGCCAGCCTTGGGGAGCCACGCCAATGTCCGATACCGTCCGCCTAGACGCCGCCGACAACGTTGTCAGCGCGATCCGTCCCCTGCAGGCTGGTCACCGGGTCGAAGGCGTGGCTACCAATGGCCTGATCCCACGCGGGCACAAGATCGCGGTGGCCCCGATCTCGCTCGGCGAGGTCATCCGTAAGTACAACCAAATCATCGGTTATGCATCCCAGGAGATCGCGCCGGGCGATCATGTCCACACGCACAATGTCGAGTTCCGCGGCACCGATGTCGCCTACGAGTTCGCCACCGACCTGCGCCCGGTCACCCCCGCGAACGGCGACACTTTCATGGGGTTCCACCGCGCGAATGGCCGCGTGGGCACCCGCAATTTCATCGCCGTCATCACCTCGGTGAACTGTTCGGCGACCGCCGCGCGCCAGATCGCCTCCGCCTTCACCCCCGATGTCATGGCTCAGTATCCCAATGTCGACGGGGTCGCGGCGTTCGTACACGGCACCGGCTGCGGCATGGCAGGAGATGGTGAGGGGTTCGAGGCGCTCCAGCGCGTCATGTGGGGCTATGCGCGCCATCCCAACTGCGCGGGTCTGCTGATGGTGGGCCTCGGCTGCGAGATGAACCAGATCGACTGGCTGCTGGAGGCGCATGGGATCGAGAAGGGCCCGCTCTTTCACGCCATGAACATCCAGAACGTGGCCGGTCTGCGCCGCACGGTCGAAGTGGGCATCGAGAAGGTCCACGCCATGCTGCCCATCGCCAACCAGTCGGTGCGCGAGCCCTGCCCCGTCTCCGAACTCAAAGTCGCTCTACAATGCGGCGGGTCGGACGCATGGTCCGGGATCACGGCGAACCCGGCGCTGGGCTATGCCTGTGATTTGCTGGCAGCCCAAGGCGGTGCGGGGATTTTGGCCGAAACACCGGAGATCTATGGGGCCGAGCATCTGCTGACCCGCCGTGCTGTCGATCAAGCGACAGGCGAGAAGCTGGTGGGCCTGATCCGGTGGTGGGAGGATTACACCGCTCGTAACAAGGGCTCCATGGACAATAACCCCTCGCCCGGGAACAAGGCGGGCGGGCTGACGACGATCCTGGAGAAGTCGCTGGGTGCGGCGGCCAAGGGTGGCACCTCACCGCTGACCGGTGTCTACAAGTATGCTGAGACCATCACCCAGCCCGGCTTCGGGTTCATGGACACGCCGGGCTATGACCCCGCCAGCGTGACGGGCCAGATCGCGGGCGGCTGCAATGTGGTGGTGTTCACAACGGGGCGCGGGTCGGCCTTTGGGTCGAAGCCCGCGCCGACCATCAAGGTGGCCACGAACTCCGAGCTCGCCCGGAAGATGCCGGAGGACATGGACATCAACGCGGGCCGTATTCTGGACGGGGACGCCTCGGTCGAGGAGGTCGGCCGCGAGATCTATGACAAGATCGTGGCGGTTGCCTCAGGCGCGCAAAGCTTCTCGGAGGCTCAGGGTCTAGGTGACTACGAATTCGTCCCTTGGCAGATCGGAGCTGTGATGTAGCCCTGCGGGCTTCGGTGCATCATGGCGCGACAATCGCGCCGTTGGATGCACCCTACGCGGGGCAGCGAGGCGGCAACGCGTAGGGTGCATCCAAAGTGTCCTTGGAC
>JBCDID010000016.1:0-18677 GCA_038749355.1 Pseudomonadota bacterium
CGCCTCAAGGCTCAGAATGAGAGGGCAGAAATCCGGACAATCTTCCCCGGGCGGCACCCTCCTCGCGGACCAAGATTGACCGGATTTCTGCCCTCTCATTCTGCCCTGCTCCGCCGGCGCGGCGCGGCCTTGACCCATGCCGAATTCGAGGGAGCGGAGGGGCCATCCTTTCCACTCATGCAGCCAAGGAGGCTCTCATGGACATCATCATCATCGACACCATCGATACAGATTTCTTCGCCGATCAATCGGATCTCATGGCCTGGCTCGGCGACGATCCCAAAGCCTACGATCCGCTCGAGAGGGGCTCAGAGCTCGACACTGAAGACGAGGATGCCTGCGACGAGGACGCGCTGATCGACGACGATGACGTCTTCGACGGCACAGGGGATCGGTTCCCCTTCGAGTGATCAGATCGACCGCTGAAACGAACCCATCCCCGGACCTGGCGTTCGGGGCTTTCTCTTCAGACCACACTCAACTCAAAAGGACCGACATCATGACACTCGCACTCTCCAACATTGCCGAAGATACCAACCGCTGGATCGCGGGCGATGCCTATGAGCTGCCCGCCCCAAATGACAGGGAACTGGCGCTGGCACTCGACGGGCTCATCGGACCGATCGCGGATGCGCTGCGCGACACGCGGCTCGAGGACATGACCGAGGATCTCGCATGGGCCATCGTCAACGTCTTCCACCGCAAGGCGGTGATGCTTGCGAAAAGGGCTGACGAGAACGCCGACGAGGTGCGCCAGCTCACCCGTGAACAGGACGGATCCGAAGTCGCGGACATGAACCTTCAGACCGCAATGGTCCGGGGGCACTTGCTGGACGAGGCGCATGAGAGCTTCGAGGCGATTCGCGACTACATGGCAGAGCACTACGATCGCGAGACGGGCAGGGCCTGGTTCCCACGGTCAGGCTCGATGACGGGAAAAACGGTTACCGCCGCGACCATCGATGCAAAGAGCTTCCTCGCCGCGAAACGTCAGGAGCGCGTGGCCGCGCACCGGCCAGACGGAACCTATGTCGCAGTCACTGGAGGACCGGACTATCAGGATCATGTGACCATCTGGAACCGGCTGGACCGGACACATGCCCGGTTCCCGGACATGGTGCTGCTCCATGGCGGCAACCGCCGGGGCACCGAGCATATCGCGAGCGCCTGGGCACGAGCGCGCAAGGTCACGCAGATCGTGTTCAGCCCTGACTTCAAGGCGCATGGCAAGGCCGCGCCGTTCCGGCGCAACGACGAGATCATCGACGCGAAGCCCGAGGCGCTCGTCGTCTTCCCCGGAAACGGGATCAGCGAGAACCTCCACGACAAGGCGCGCGCGAAGAACATCAAGACCTGGCGCATCGCGGAGATCAGCGCCGAGAAAGAGACCCAATCAGAGACGGCGTGACGTCCGATCACAGAGAGGCTCCCGGTGATCCGGGGCCTCTTTTTCCTTGCCGGAGGCCAATCCCGATGCCGGGAATGTAATACCATTCGTGACAACCAATGCGCGAATGTTTCCCTTGATTTCCTGAATCATCGCTCGCACGATCATCGCACAGACAGGCTCAGCCCTCTCCAACCAGAGAGGACTGAGACATGACACACCTGATCCGGCGCGAGATGATCGCGCTGTTGGGCGCGGGACTAGCCCTCCCGAACCTTGATGAGGCAAAGGCGCTTCCGTACGCGGGCGCGCCGCGACTGACAGGACTGCCGGGCGGCGCCAGCCCCCGGCATCTCTGGATAGCCCAGGCCGGTGACGGAGAGGAGCTGCATGCTCGGATCCGCACGCCGGAAGGGGCGACAGACCGTACCGGCGTGCGTGCGCTCCGATGGCTGTTTCGCGATTGGCGCGACAGCGATGCGGCAGTGCGCGTCGATATCCGGCTTTTCGATCTGCTCGCTGGTCTCCAGTCGAGCCTGACGGCGATACATGATCGCCCTGTCCGGATCACGCTGAACTCCGGCTACCGCACCCGTGCGCGCAATGCCCGCATCGAGGGGGCGGCTCCCAACTCACAGCACATCCACGGAAAGGCCGCGGACATCACGCTCGCAGGCTTGGCGCCTGCGGCAGTGGCCGAGGCCGCCGAAGTGCTGCGCGCACCGGGGCTCGGACGCTACCGGACCTTCACCCATGTCGATGTGGGACCGGAGGGCCGGAGATGGTGAGCATGACCGGATCCCGGCGCTGTGAGCGTGCTGCTCAGTGCCGGCCTGGAACACTCCGCCGATGGGAGAGTTCCAGCCCAGTCCAGAGCCAGTCCAGACAAGGTGCGGAGGCAGCTAAGTGCTTGCAGTCCATGGATAGTCCAGAGTCCAGGGCTCAGTCCAGCGGTCCAGCGGGCGCCATGTCGGCAGAAAATCCGTCCGGGCACGACACCTGTGATCTGGTGCTGCTGGACAATGATCTCGACCGCAACGAACCCGCTTTCCACTGGAATGAGCGAGGCAAGGCTCCAGAGAGGCGATACGGCACGCCAGAGGCGGTTCAGTGGCTCGCCAAACATGCTGGCCCGGGCTGGACTGAACGCTGGTCCAGGCCAGTCCAGCGGTGTTCCAGAGCCAGGTGCAAAGGCGCTAAGTCCTTGCAGTCCATGGATAGTCCAGAGTCCAGCATCCCAGTCCAGGGGATGGCGTCATGACCCTGAACATCCGTGGACAACAGATCAGCGACAATGACGTCAAAGCGATCATCGACCGGTTCGTCGATGAGCACGACGATCGGACCAAGACCACACTCGTCGAGATCATGCGCAAGGAGCACTCCGTTCCCGACGGCGATGAGGACTATTGGGCCAAACGATACCTGCGCCACGCCACTGAGCAGGCCTGGATCAGCTTCAATCCGGATACCGGCTCCTACGACCGGATCGAGACGGAGACCAATGTCCATCTCCTGTTCGAAAGCGAGGATACTGAGAACACAAGCGATCCAAGGACTGCCGAGACGGCCCTGATCGAGCCGGAAAACACCACGAAACAGGCAGAGAACGGCGCTCTGGAGCGCTTGGAGGGCCTTTCGCCCCTCGCACGGTTCCTGTGCCTTCTGATCTCCGCTGCGGCGGTGCTGTCCGTGGTCTCCATCAATGGTCTCTTCGCGGCCTCGATCGCCGGGACGGCCATGCTTGGCGTAATCCTGATCACGGCCATGGTGGCGATTGATCTGATGCGCCCGTTCCTGGTTGGTATCGCGCTGATATCCTTCAGAAAACGGCTCTGGACGCGGTTCTCGGGGGCGCTCGCGCTTGCCCTCCTGCTGGCACCGCTCTCGGTCTACACGAGCTTCTCGATGTTCTCGGCGGAGTTCTCGCGCGGCGCCAATGCGCGTGTCGACGCGCGCCAGGACGCCGAGGTCCAGCAAACCTATCGCGAGACACTGGACGCGGAGATCGCGCGCCTCAGGGCGCTCTCTGCTGCACAGTGGACGCAGTGGCAGGCCGAATGCGGCAATGGCGGTTGCGGCCGACAGGCAGGCCATCTGCAGGACTCAGCCCAGGCCACTGATGCAGAGATCAAGGAGCTGGTCGCCAAGCGCCAGAGTGCGAACACGAGCCCGCATCGCCAGATCGACCGGGCTGCCATGATCACCACGAGCCTGACGGTGTTCGGGATCCCCGAGCGTGTTGTCATCCAGATCGCACCGCTTCTGCTCGCGCTCGGTCTCGAGCTCGCCGCCATCTTCGGCCCGGCCATCCTGCTGGTGCCGATGAGCCCGGAAAGATCCCCGGAAAACTCAGCGTGCAGGCCCTCGCGGGCCGGCCGTTTTGCCAATTCAACCCAAGTCTCAGGAGAGCCCACATGAGGAGTCCGACGACCATGATCTCCGCCCAAGGGCGGAGCCTGAATCTGCGTACTGCACACCCTATGCACACCCGGTCCCCGGGGTGGTCGATGTTTCGGATAATCCGTAACCGATTGTTTTGCATAGAAAAACCAGCTCGTAACCACTCAACCAGTCAGCTTATGGGTTGTATGACCGATGGTCGAGGCTGGTCGACGTTGAAATCATTGGATTTTTTTGGTCGACGACCAGTGGTCAACCAGCGCCGACCAGTTGCCGACCAAGCCTCGACCACTCGTTGGGACAGTCCCAGACACCCTTCGACCAGCTCCGAACGGCGAACTCCATGGCATTGTGAACAGTTCAAAGACCCAAGCCGCCAACATCAATCCCAAACTGGATTGCCCCGAAGCCCGGAGCTGGTCTCATGAGCGGGCCGATGTACAGCTTCCGCGTGACGAGCCCGACGGTACGCGCGCTTCTCGACAAGCTGCCGCATCGCTCGCGCTTCATTCGCGATGCCGTCACCGAGCGCCTGCTCGGCGAGGCCGTGAATGCGGGTGCGGAGCCTGCAACGAGTGAACCGGTGGTGTCTCCTGATCCGAGCATGGACGCGTTGCGCTCCGGGCTTGCCGCGATCTCGGAGGCCGGCACCGCGCTCATGGCCCGGAGCGGCACGGACCTGACGCCCGAGTTGCGCGCCGGCCTCGACGGGATCTGCGAGGCCGCAGCCCAGCTGGCCGCACAGACCCGACAGGATCCATCCGCCGCGCGTGACGATGAGGGCGGCGATCCGGATCTCAAGCACGACCCTTCATCCGGCGCGGGCGATCTGCCCGCCGCCGATCTTCCCACCCTCGATCTTCCCAATCCCGACAAGGACACCCAGTCATGAACCGTCACAGACGCAGTTCCTACTTCACCGACGATACCTCGCGTGGTCTCGACATTCTCCGCCTTCAGATCGGTGTGCAGACGCGCGCGCTGCGCATGGGCATTCTCATGGTGCTCTTCGGCGCGCTCTCGCTGGCAGGCATGTGGTTCTTCACCCATGTCAGCCTGGTCGAGACCGGCGATGTCTTCATGTACCTGATCGCCTCCGCCTCGCTTCATTGGTTCGAACATCCCAATCTCCGGCTTGTGCTCTGGACGGATCAAGGCTGGCAGGCGCACACTGCATTGCGGGTATTGCAGAAACCTTTCGTCGCCGAATCCGTTGCCAAGGCGAGCGAGCACGGGATCATCGCGGCAGGGGTCGGGGCTGTGGCAATTGTGCCACTGAGCTTCCTGGTCATACGGCTTGCAACCGCCCGCGGGCGCAGCGTCTATTCCGACCAGATCGCGCGCGGCACACCGATAGCGACCCCGGCGCAGCTCGCGCGCAAGGTGCGCAAGGCCGGGGCCTCGATGATCAGGATCTGCGATGTGGCGCTGCCGGAGCAGGCGCTCAACCGGCATATCCTGCTGCTCGGCTCGACCCGCTCGGGCAAATCGCTGTCGATCCGGCGCATCCTGCGCGAGATCGAGCGGCGCGGCGATATGGCCATCGTCTTCGACAAGGTGGGCGACTACGTGCAGGAGTTCTACCGGCCAGCACGGCGCGATCTCCTGATGAACCCGCTCGACCGGCGCTCGGCCCCCTGGTCGCCCTGGTGCGAGGGCGAGACGCCCATCGACTATACCCGCATTGCCCGCTCGCTCATCCCGCGCCGCCCGAACGACAGGAATGTCTATTTCCAGGAGGCTGCCCGCACGCTCCTGGTCGGCATGCTCGACCGGGTGGGCAAGATGGAGGGGCGGTCCATCGAGACGCTGCTCGATGTCGCCTATCGCTGGGACCGTGGCCGCAAGGCGGAGCTTTTGCGCGGCACGGATGCGGCCAAGCATTTTGTCGGCAACTCCGATGCCGGCCATGATGTCGACTCCACCATGGGCGTCTTCGCGCAAGGCCTGCGCTATCTGCCGCGCGTCTCCGGCACCGGTGAGGACCGCTCGATCCGCGATTTTGTCCGCGACGTCGTGCGCATCAAGGAAGAGGGTCCGGAGCCGCTGCTCTCCGAGATCGAGAGCATCGACCCGATGACCGGCGAGATCCTCTCGGGCCATGATCTGAACCTCGGCGACCCTGCGGGGCAGCGGCGGCGTGACGAGATCATGCAGCTCGCCCGGGTCATCAAGGCCGGGCAGACGCCGTGGATGTTCCTCTCGGCCGAGACGGAGAAGCTCGATGCGCTGATGCCGCTCATGGCCTGCTGGATCGATCTCGCGGTGACCAGCATCCTCGGCTTGCGCCCGCGCGAGGACCGGCGGATCTGGATCGTGCTCGATGAGTGGCACACGCTCGGCAAGCTGACCCGGCTCCAGGACATCCTGACGGAGGGCGCGAAGTACGGGGCCTGCGTCATCGCAGGCACGCAGAATGTCGGGCAGATCCGGGAGAACTATGGGCCGGACAGTGCCGAGGCGATGCTCTCGCTCTTCAACACCAAGGCCGTCTTCCGCCTGCCGGAGCCGGTCTCGGCGGAGTGGGCGTCGAGATACATGGGCGATCTCGTCTGGGACCAGGCGCGCGAGAGCGTGCGCTATGGCACATCCGAGACCATGGACGGGGCCTCGATTGCCGATGGGCGCGTGGTCGAACGCAAAGTGATGCCGCACGAGATCATCGATCTGCCGGACCGCACGGCCTATCTCTCGATCTCGGGCGACTTCCCGACGGCGCGGATCTCGACGCCGTTCAACCCGAAGACCGACCCGGCCGCGCTCAACGTGCCGCCCTTCATTGCCCGTCCCTTTGGCGAGCTGGCCTGGATCAGCGACGAGGAGATCGCCCGGCCGTCGCAGCCGGTGATCCGGGAAGACCAGGAGCAGACACGCCGCCGTCAACCGCCTCCGTCGCCGGATGAGGCCAGTCGCACCGAGAGGCCAGCGCCCGGACAGGCCCCGCCTGCGCGGCCAGATGCACCGTGGGATCGGAACGAGGAGCAAGCCGCGCGCCCGCGTCCGACGGAACCAAAACCGCCAGCACCACCATCTCCGGCAGCACCGAACGAACCGGACGTCACCGGACCATTCGAGCCCGATGGAGACTGGTGCCCGGAACACATGATCTTCGGCGGGGATGTGTTCGACAGCGCGGGCAACGCGAAGTACGCGGGAGTGGACCAGGCACCCGAAGACGAGCAAGCGGATGGTCCGGGTGACAACGAAACATTCGGAACTGATGAGCAACCGGATCTCTTTGATGGGCTGACAATCGAAGAAAAGATCGATGCACTGAACAATTGCGGACTCTCTCAGCGACAGATCGCTGAAACGCTCAGCATCACCCGTCATCGCGTGCTCGTTCATCTGAATGCCAAGAAGAAGGAGCAGGACTGATGCTCTCGATCGGGATGGTCTCAAGCGCCGGTGCGGCGAGCAAATACTTCGACAAGGACAACTATTATGGCGAGGGCGAGACAAGCCCGAGCCGCTGGATGGGGCAGGGGGCCGAAGCGCTCGGGCTGAGGGGCGGCGTCGATGCGCGCGCCTTCCAGGCCGTGCTGGAGGGTGAGGTCCCCGGCGCCTCGCAGCGTCTCGGTTTTGCGGACCGCGAGAGCGGGGACTGGAAACACCAGCCCGGTTGGGATCTCACCTTCTCCGCGCCCAAATCGGTCACTCTGCTCGCCATGCTCGGCGGCGACAGGCGCATTGTCGGCGCGCATGATCGGGCGGTGGCGAACACCGTCGCCATGATCGAGCGCGATTATTCAACGACAAGGCTGCGCCAGGGCGGTGAGGTCGTGCAGGAGAAAACGGGCTCCCTGACCGTGGCTGCCTTCCGGCATGATCTCAGCCGCCTGCAGGAGCCCCAGCTCCACAGCCATGCCATCGTCGTGAACATGACCGAGGGGCAGGACGGCAAATGGCGCTCCCTCGTCAGCCGGGACATCTACAGGGACACACTCTCCATCGGCCTTGCCTATCGACAGGAGCTCGCCCTCGAGCTCCGCAATCTCGGCTACGAGATCGATCTCGGCAAACAGGGCATGTTCGAGGTCAGGGGTGTAAGCCAGGATCTCGTGGACGCCTTCTCGACCCGGCGAACGGAAGTGATTTCCTGGCTGGAGGCCCATGGGATCGATCCGGCCAAGGCGACAGCGGCCCAGTCGCAGCGCGCCGCACTCGCCACCCGCAACAACAAGATCTCAGGCGCCGATCGTGACGCCCTTGCGCTGGAATGGCGGGCGACTGCCACGGATGCAGGGCTTGCCAATCTCACCCGGACGGTGAACGCAGCGCTGACGCGCGGTTCCGCCGATATCACGCATGCGGATCGGGACGCCGCGGCAGATGATCTTCTCCAGCGCGCCATCGAGAGCGTGGCCGAACGCTCCGCCGCCTGGACCCCGGAGGATGTGCTGAAGGAGGCCGGACGGCTCGCACCGGGAAAGGCCACT
This sequence comes from Pseudomonadota bacterium, assembly GCA_038749355.1. Classification (GTDB taxonomy): domain Bacteria; phylum Pseudomonadota; class Alphaproteobacteria; order Rhodobacterales; family Rhodobacteraceae; genus Thermohalobaculum. The sequence goes on from JBCDID010000016.1 coordinate 8,230, forward strand.
TCGGGTGATCTGAAGACAGGTCTCGCCCGCTTGCAGGACAAGGGCACCGTCGTCGCGCGCGAGGTGACCCGACCCGATCCGGTGAGCGGGCTCGACCGCGTGGTCGAGGGGCTGACGCGACAGGCCGACAAGGTGCTCGAACAGCTTGTTATCAAGAGCATGCTGGTCATGCCGGACACGCCCCGGATCATGCGCTCGGCCAAGGGTCTCATCGCGCGCAGTGTCAGTGCGGCGGAGCGACAGGGCCATGCCTGGAACGATGGCCAGCGCGCGGCGACGCGGCTCCTGATCGAAAGCCGACATGCAGTAACCGGCCTGCAAGGGCTCGCAGGCACCGCCAAGACGACAACCGTGCTCAAGACCGTGGCCGAGGCGGCAGCAAAACGCGGACATCACGTTATCGGTCTCGCACCGACAGCCAGTGCCGCCGACGAGCTTGGACGCGCCATCTCCAGTCCCGGCCAGACACTCGCGGCGCATCTCCTTGCCAGACCGGAAGAGGGGAGGGGCAAGCAGCTCTGGATTGTCGATGAGGCCTCCATGGTGTCGAGCCGGGACATGGAGCGGTTGCTGGCCCGGGCACGCGGTGAGACCGCGCGGCTGATCCTGGTCGGTGATGTCCACCAGCTCGGCGCGGTCGAGGCCGGGGCGCCCTTCCGGCAGATGCAGGAGGCGGGCATGCCGACGGCAATCCTCGAGCGCATCGTGCGCCAGCGTGATGCGGGCCTGCGCACGGCCGTTGAAGACGCAGCCCGTGGCCGGATCGCCGAGGCGCTTGGCGGGTTTGCCGAGAAAGGCGGCCAGCTCGTCACCCTGGCCGACGAGACCCGGCGCTTCGAGAAGATGGCCCGGGACTATGCCGCGCTCACACCGGAAGAACGTAGGCGGACCATCGTGATCGAGCCCTCGGTCAAGGGACGCGCCCGGCTCAATGCCGAGATCCGAACGGCCCTGATCGAGCAGGGCGAGCTTGGGCCCAAAGAGCTTCCCACCGACACGCTGCGGCGCGTCGGGCTGACCCGGGCCGAGGCCAGGGAGATCGTCAGCTATGTGCCCGGCACGTTGGTGCGGTTCCGGCGCGGCTACCGGATGGAGGACGGGGCGGTCCGGAAAGGCGAGTACCTGCGCGTCACCGGCACCGCTGATGGCGACAAGGTTCTCCTCGAACGCGTGGAGGGCGGAGGTGGTGAGCAGATCTCCTGGCGCCCCGCGCTCAAGGGCTCCAGCCAGGTCGAAGCCTTCGAGCGGGTCGAGACCGATCTGCGCAAGGGCGACCGGATCCGCTGGCATGAGAACACGACCCTTGGCGACAGGACCATCCGCAATGGCCAGCAGGCAAACGTGGCCCGGGTGACCGCGAAGGGCGAGGCCGTGGTCAACTTCGAGGGCCAGGGCAAGGGCAAGGGTGGGCAGGTCGGCATGGTCAAGCTCGACCTGAACAGGCTCGACCACCGGCACTGGAGCCACGCCTATGCGGAGACCGCCCATGCGGCGCAGGGGCGGACATCCGACCGGGTGATGCTCCATGCCGAAAGCGGCAGGCTCAATCTCATCAACCACAAGAGCATCTACGTGGCGCTGAGCCGGGCCCGCGACATGGGCACGGTCTACACCGACGATGCCGGGAAGCTGGTGCGCGGAGCGGCGGGCCGGAAGGGCGAGAGCGCGACCGCCTCTGACAGGGATGAGATCACGCGGGCCCGGCTGGAGGCGGAACGGATACGCCAACAGCAACGCCCAGAGGCCGAGACCTCCGTCACGGCAATCCTCGAGAGGCTCGACAAGCAGATCCGGGCCATCATCGGGCGCGGACTGGAGCTCGACGGGGCGAAGGCGAAGGTCGAGCCGAAAGCCCCCGAAATCCGGCGAGGGCCGAGCATGCGGAGATGACGACATGACCGGGATCATCGCGCGCGCACCGCGCGCAGCCGAGGAGAGGGCGAGGGAGGGCAGGGGCCGTGCTGCCCCCGCCCCGAGCCTCAGAGAGAGCCGGCAGGGGTCCATGTTGTCCCCAGTCCAGGAACCCTCGCCATGCTTGCCTCTGCCGCCCGTCCAGGTTCGACCCACGAGACCCGCGCCCGCCATGCCGCCAGCCAGACAAGGGCCGCAGGCATGAAGATGCACAGGAGAAGATCGGGCCGGCTGCCGCCCTTGCCCGCCCGCGAGACCGTTCGGCGCGCGGCGATAGCACGCCTCGAGGAGATCGCCGCCCATGTCTGGCCCGATGATGTGCATATGCGTCGGGTCGGGCAGTCCATCCGATATGGCACGAAGGGGGCGCGTGTCATCCATGTCGAGGGCCCCATGGCCGGGCGCTATGCCGACTGGGAGGCCCAGCATCACGGAGATGTCTTCGATCTCTGGGCGCGGGCAGGTCTCGGAATGACAGGAGCCGGCGCCGACTTTCCCGGTGTCCTGCGCGATCTCGCGGAGTTTCTCGGCGTGCGCGCAGAGACCGGGGAGCGTTACTCAGACAAGAAGCCTGCACCGTCCAAGGCCAGTGGGCACGGTGCCCGCGATGCCGCACGGCTGGCCGCCAACACCGTGGCGATACGGCTGATGATGGAGGCCGCAAGGCCGGTGATCGGCTCCATCGCCATACGCTATCTTGCACGCCGTGGTCTCGAGAGCGCAGGCAATGCGACCGATCTGCGCTTCCTGCCGGCCGGATCAGTCACCCGGGACGAGCTGGCAGCGCTCTATGCGAAGGCCCAGACAAACCCACCCGCCTGGCTCGATCTGCCGGCACTTCTCTGTCTCGCGCGGGACGCGACGGGCTGCATCACTGGTGTCCAGCGTATCCTCCTGACCCCGGACGGGACCGCGAAAGCCGACACACCCGTCCCGAAGCCCGCCACTGGCAAGCTCGCCGGCACCGCTCTGCATCTGAATGCGCGGCCGGGAGAAGGCAGCGGTGAGGGCGCACCCATCCTCGTCGCCGAGGGACCGGAGACCGCACTGTCGCTCTGGCAGGCGACAGGGCTCGAGACCCGTGCGGCGCTCGGCGGCTTCACCGCGGACATGCCCCTGACTGAGCCGGAAGGCCCAGTGCTTCTCTGCCATGACGCGGACCCGCCAGGCTCGCCCGCCGAGGAGGCACGCGCGGCCACCATCAAGGCTCTGCGCACAGCAGGCCATGACGTGCGTGCGGTCGCACCGCCCGGCGCCAGGCACCCGGGCTGGGACTTCAATGACGTCCTCCGGGACGACGCGCTCGGCGAAGAGGCCGTCCGGAGGGTCGTTGGCGCTGCCATGCAAGCAAAGGAGGCCTGCGATGAATGATCATTCCCTGCATTGGAGAGAGAGCATGTCATTCGACGCACCTGTCATCGGAAGCCCGACACCCTGGGGAATCGCAGACTACGCAGCCATCATGGCACCCGGCCTCGTGGCCGTCGGCACACCTTCGCATGGCGGGATCTGAATGGCGCGCGAACGCCAGGCGACACTTCCCGAGGAGATCGCGCCCATGAACGGACGGGCCTGGCTGGAGGAGGATTGTGAGGCCTATGCCGCGATACTGGCCTTCGAAGACGTCGAGGACCGCGAGAAGCACCTCGGCACCGCAATCGCATCGCTGGCCTGTTTCCATCCTGAATGGCTCGATGTGCTCGCACCGCCAAAAGGGCTGCCCAACTCCGCCCAGGCCACGAGGATCAAGGCGCTCTGGGAGCGCTATGGGCTGGAAGACCAGCCGGATTATGCCCTCTTCACCCGGCAACCGGGATCTGCCGCCGGCTTCGTCGAGGGTCAGATCGGTAAGATCTGGTTCGGAATCGATGCCGACGGCTCCGCGCATTCGTGACGGCGCAACCAGAGTGCTATATACAGAGCGACGGAGGTCGACATGAACGAGCCACTGCCGCAGATCCGGAAACACGCTACCTACCAGGACGTGCTGGATGCGCCACCCAACATGGTGGCCGAGCTGATCAACGGTGCGCTGCATGTCTGGCGGCTGCCGAGCCCGCGTCATGCACTTGCCATATCTCGTCTAAGTGCCGAACTTGGCCGGCCTTTCTACATTGGTGAGGGAGGGCCAGGCTCTTGGTGGATCCTGAACAAGCCGGAGTTGCATCTCGGTGAAGACGCGGTTGTGCCCGACCTCGGTGGATGGCGGCGCGAGCGTATGCCCGAGTTCCCGGACACAGCCGCCTTTGATCTCGCCCCCGACTGGGCCTGCGAAATCCTGTCGCCCAGCACGCGGCGTATCGATCTGACCGAAAAGCGTGACATCTATCTCCGCGAGGGCGTCAAGCATCTCTGGTTCGTCGATCCCGCGGCCCGCACGCTCGAGGCCTTCGAGAACCGCGATGGCACCTGGGTTCTCATCGTTGCGCTCAAGGATGCAGACGACGTTTGCGTGGCGCCCTTCGACGCCATCACCTTCGAGCTTTCAGCGCTCTGGCCGGATTGAACGATCGCAGCACCGCCGTCCTGTACAAGGGTGTTGATCTTTCGATGACAGGCGTGATGAGCCCGTTGACCGACCAAGCCTAGCTGAACGGAACAAGTCCGCGCTTGGTTCAATTAAATATAGGAGTTCGCCCTCTCCCGCGAACGATCCCGGAAAGTGTGAGTTCGCTGCAAAGTGCATGGACAGCAGCAATGTGCAGGAAGCGGACATGTTGCAAAGGCGGGGATGGCCATCAGCCGAAGTTGGTTTCCCGGGTTCATCTCGCATACGCAGCACTAGAAAGCGGACTCCGATCTGACCTAACTCACCGTCGAAACTCGTCGGCAGCCTCGCGCCACAACAAGACCTTGCCAAACATCGACCTCGATCCTTCGCCAAAACCCTCAGATAGCGCAAACTCGCTGCGGTGAGGGAGTTTTTGCTTCGATTGCTTACCTTGATGCTACGTGCCCGGGCCAGACCGATCCCCGCGATCTGATCGAACCAACACCACGCATGTATCGGCCGGTGCGAGACACCGAATTTTAAGGGCGACGAGCTAGAACCGTGCAAAATCGCGAGAATGCTGCACCAGCCGCAAGTGATGGTTTGATGTGGCCTTCAACTCTGCGCCTAGTGACACAACTCACCCTAAGTCGACATCTGTCACGCCTATGAAGTTGGCACTGTCAAGCACCGTCTGCGCGTTGTGGTCGATGATGGTGATCGTCCCGCTGGCCGCCGCGCCAATGAAGTAGGTCAGCAGCGTGTCCGTCACGCCATTCCCGTTCGCGTCCGTGTTTGCCAGCCGTGCCGAGGTCACACTCCCGCCCGTGAAGAAGATCAGGTCCGCGCCCAGCTCAAAGTCGTGGATCGTATCATCGCCCTCGTTCACGCCGTCGAAGAAGAACGCATCCGCCCCGGCCCCGCCGAAGAGGTCATCATCGCCGCCCTCGCCGATCAGCCCGTCGCCACCATCGTTCCCAAAAATCACGTCGTTGCCGCGAAGCCCAAGGATTTGGTCCACGCCCGAGCCGCCCTGGAACGTGTCCGCTTGCGACCCGCCCAGGAACAGCGAGAGCCCTGTCAGCTCATCCGCCAGGATCGTGTTCGAGTGGTTGGACGCGCCCGCCAGCCCCTCGATATCGTCGCCGATCGTGTCATCACGCACTTCCGGCGAAGAGGCTATCTGGATTTCGGAGAGCGTCGCCCCGAAGTCAAAGACCAGCGGACCCGTGGCCGAGAAATAGGTCACGATGTCGCCCTCGATGGCATTGCCGCCAGTGCCACCGAACAGGCTGTCAGCGCCCGGCCCGCCCTCGACCGCATCGAAGCCCTCGCCGCCGAGAATGAGATCATCCCCACCGCCGCCATTGATGACGTCGGCCCCGTCTAAGCCCGTCAGCGTGTTGGCCGCCCCGTCACCGGCGAGGAGGTCTGCGAAGGACGAGCCTTCGAGATTTTCGAAGCCGTTGAAGACGTCAAGCCCTGCGCCGGTCGCCTGAGGATCGCCCTGATCTTCGAGGCTTACGAACACCCCAAAGACCGACCCCTGGAACACGAAGCCAGGGGCCGCCAACGTGGCGTAGGAAAGCGTGTCGATCCCCTCGCCGCCATCCAGGCTGTCGGCACCCGCGCCGCCATCAATGCTGTCATTGTTACCGTTGCCGCTGATCGTATCGGCGACGGACGAGCCCGTGATTGTTTCAGCGTCGTCGTCGCCTGTGATGACAAAGCCGGAACCAGGTAGTTGCAACCCTGTGATCGTTGCATTGGCCAGGTTGAAGACCTGCTCGGACCCCATTTCGATGTTCACTCTGACGCTATCTGTGAAGCCCGCGTCAAACTGTTGAAACTGGGCGGCTTGGCTGGCGGTGAAGGCGGCCGATCGGGTCGAGGTGAAACTTAAAGCCTCAAACCCTGTGACATTGTCGGTTCTCAGATCAACGTCATTCGCTGAGCTTAGGACAAGCTCATCAACACCTTCTCCGCCGTCATATGTTCTGATCTCTGCAGTCGGTTGCCGGAAAATCGATATGGTATCGTCGCCTTGGCCGCCAAAGGCATCGCTTCGACCACGAACCGAAGTCAGCACATCGTTGCCCGAGCCTGCGACCAAGGCTGGTCCCTCTGCTCCAAGGAAATCGTCAAAGGCCGATCCAACGACAGTTTCAAAATTCGCGACGTTGTCACCAGCCGCATCGCCCGATGTGCTTCCGGAGATAAAGTTAAAGGCGATGCCATCTGACGCGTTAGCATAGCTGAGCGTATCCAAACCCACGCCACCATCCAGGCTATCGGCCCCGGCACCGCCTTCGATGGTGTCGTTGCCACCATTGCCCAAGATCGTGTCGCCTCCTGCACCTCCTGTCAGCGCATCGTCGAAATTCGAACCTAGGAGTATCTCCAAATTCGCAAAAGCGTCACCGGCAGCGCCACCTGTTCCGACCCCGGTGGCAAAGTTTACCCCAACACCCTCAGCCGCGCTTGCATAAGTAACAGTATCAACGCCCGCACCGCCATCCAGGCTGTCGGCGCCCGCGCCGCCGTTAAGCGTGTCGTTGCCGGCCATGCCGTCCAAAACGTCATTGCCGGCCCCGCCGAAAAGGACGTCGGTATCTGCGCCGATACCGATCAGCGAGAAGTCATCGCCTATGAAGAATTCGCTCTCTCCACCGCGGAGCGTATCATTGCCCTCTCCGCCATAGAGCACGTCGCCACCTAGCCCGCCAAACAACGTGTCGTTCCCCAACAGTCCTGTCAGTGTATTCGACTGTTCGCCGCCGTTCAGATTATCTCCGAATTCGGACCCGGTCAGATTTTCGAAGTTCTGGATGAACGGGGCGTTGCCATCTCCCGGCGCGGCGATGGTATCTCCCTCGGCATGACCGCCGGTCGCCGTAGGAGATCTGGTGTCCCTGCCGAACACAATGGTTGGCGACGTGAAACTGATATCAAACCCAAGCGCGACCTGAACTGCCGCATCGGAGGACGCATAACTGAGTGTGTCGATGCCGCTGTCGCCATCGAGGCTGTCGGCGCCCACACCACCCTCGATCGTGTCGTTGCCTGCCCCACCGTTCACAGTGTCATTGCCGAGCCCGGCCTGGATCAGGTCATTACCTGCATTGCCCAGAATGCTGTCGTCATTGCCGTCCGATCCATCGACTTGGTCAAAGGAGCCGTCAGTGAACCCCGGCGTGATGACATCATCGGCTGCGGTTCCGTCGACCACCCCATCCACAACAACAAGTGTCAGGCCCAGTTCGACCTGCTCGAAGTTGCGCAGGTTCAAGCTGCCCGCCTGAATGTCCTCGTCGCCCCCTGTGATCCGGTAGTCGCCTTTGGGGCTCAGTGCAGGCGCCCCCGACAGCGGGGCCTTTCCATTCAGAATATCGCTTATCAGGTAATCCTCGCCTGGGCCGAATTGCACCGCCCCGCTGAACACAGAGACAAACGTGCCGGTCGCATCATCGCTGATGGATGCGCGAAGCGTGTCCAACAGATTGTCGTCCGAGGCGCTGAAGTTGATCACGGCTGAGTCAATCTCTCCCGCGACTTCGGGCGCAATGATTACCTCGAACGCTGAGAAGTCACCGTCTGCCCGTACCCCGCCTGCGGCGCTGGGATTGGCGTCAATCACGCCGCTGGCAGCCACCGACTGATCCACCGCCATCTGGACCTCGCCCTGAACGAAAAGTGTCCCACTGCCAGAAAGGTCCAGTGTGTCCACACCAGTGCCGCCGCTCAAAAACCCGCTTATGTCGATGATTGATGACCCAGCCCCGGCGAGCGTGATCAGATCATCGCCCGCACCACCGGAAAGCGTCTGATCCCGCCCGTCCAGAACCAGCGTGTCATTGCCAGCGCCGCCATCGATGCTGTCATCGTTCCCACCGCCAAAGATCGTGTCCGCAACGGAGGTGCCTATGATTGTCTCGACATCCCCATCGCCGTTGATCGTGAAACCGTCGCCCGGCTCGGTCAGGCCGCTCACCGTCACACCGGCCAGGTCCAGCGATGTCTGCGCCGCCAGATCCACATCCATCTTGCGCGTGTTGCCAATATGCGGGGCAGAGGAGATCTGGGTGAATTGCATGGCCTGATCGGCGTTGAGCCGGACCGCGATGTCATTCGGGCTGTTGTTAAAGGTTAGTGTTTCAAAATTTGTGACCGTGTCGTCGCGCAGATCCTGAACGCCGCTGAAGAAAATAAGCAGCGTGTCGTTCCCCGCGCCACCGTCAAAGGTCGAACCGGTGTGCAGCAGCCCGCCTTCGATACCAAGCACGTCGTCGCCATCGCCCGCATAGACAACATCGCTGGAGCCGCCCCCTGCCGAGCTTGTCCCGAACTCTGTCAGAACATCGTTCCCCGCGCCGCCGATCAGCGTGCTGTCCGCCTGGAACAGCCCCGTCAGGACATCTCCCTGGGCGGAGCCCAGAACAGCCTCGAAGCCCAAAATCATATCGCCTTGGGCATCGCCGGAGGATTGCGGCGAGGTCACGCGCAGATTGACGGTCACTCCCTCGGTCGAGCTTGCATAGCTGAGCGTATCCAAACCGCCGCCGCCGTCCAGGCTGTCGGCTCCGGCACCACCCTCGATAATGTCCTCACCGCCATTGCCCAGGATGGTGTCGGCCACGGACGTACCCGTGATCGTCTCCGCGTCGTCATCTCCGTTGATGATGAAATGCGAACCGGATTCGACGAACCCGATCACGGATGCCGCCGACAGATCCAGTACCACCTCGGCGCCCATATCTACCGCGATCGTTCTGGTTTCAGTTCCACCAATTACGAACGCCCCGAACTGGCTGACTTGGTTTGCCAGGAAATGGCCCCCCCCCGGAACGGCCGAAAACTGGAATCTTTCAAAGTTCTGGACCGTATCGGCCCGGAAATCGCGGATACCGGGGCCGCCGTCGATGCTGAAAGTATCGACACCTGCGCCTCCGTCATAGGTTCGGACCTCAGCCGTCAGCGTCCCGAAAATAATGACATCATCATTGTCATCCCCGCCAAAGACATCGCTTCCACCAAGATCTGAAGTCAGACGATCGTTGCCAGCCCCGCCGAACAGGGTCAGGTTCGGTGCGAAGAACTGATCATTGAACGCTGTGCCAACGACGATCTCGATGTTCGCAAAGCTGTCGCCGGCCTCGACGCCAGGACCACGGTTGGTGGTGACAAAATTGACCAGAACGCCCGCGGTCGCGCTGGCATAGGACACGGTGTCGTCGCCCGCGCCGCCATCCAGGCTGTCAGCCCCCGCGCCGCCTACGATGATGTCGTTGCCAGCACCTCCATTGATGACGTCATCGCCCGCACCGCCAAAGATCGTATCGTTCCCGCCGTTTGCAAAAACGCGGTCCTGGATGGACGACCCCGTGATGGTCTGATCCTGCGATCCGGCCGAGATAGAGAAACTGTCATCCGGTTGATCAAACCCGGTCACCGTCTTGGCCGACAGATCCAATTCCAGGCCGCCGCCCAACGCGACCTGGATCTGGCGTGTTCCACCCGGATGAGGCGCCGCCGAAAAGGTGCTGATCTGATCAGCCTGGGAGGCCAGAAGCGCTACATTCGAAAACAGCGTGTTACTGTCGGTCCCCTCGAAGCTCAGCGCCTCGATGCCTGTGATTATCGTGTCGGTCAGATCTGCCAAGGATCCGCCGGTGAACCCGATGATCGAAATCGTGTCCGAGCCCGCGCCCCCATCCAGCGTCGTGCCCGTCTGCACGGAGTTCCCGACAACTTGGAACGTATCGTTGCCAATCCCACCGGCGGCAAGATCGCCACCCCCCTGCACGCTCAGGAAATCGTCGCCGCCTTCGCCGCGAATAATGCGGCCTTCGGCTTCGATATCGCGCAGCACGTCGCGAAACGCCGACCCGATCAGTGCCTCAAAGCCGATCAAACGGTCGCCCCCTTCACCACCAGCTCCGCCGCTGCTGTTCACCGCATTCAAGGTCACTGTGACACCGGCCGCGGAATTGCGATAGCTGACAACGTCAAAACCATCGCCGCCGTCCAGACTGTCCGCGCCCAAGCC
>JBCDID010000017.1:0-18262 GCA_038749355.1 Pseudomonadota bacterium
ACCGCGGATAACCCGCATCCGTCAGAAACTCGACCGCCTGTACCTGCACAACATAGGTCGTAACTGAGGTCATGAAGAAGACGATGAAGAGGCCCCAGAACGGGACGCGGGCGAAGACCTCGCGCCCCGGGATCAGGCTTCGCGGCGGCGCGGGCGGTTTGATGCCTGCCTCGATGCGCCGCCATGGGAGCAGGATGACGATCACGGACAGGCCGAGCAGGCTGAGGCCAAGCGTCTGGTAGGTCCAGCGCCAGCCGCCAATCTCGATCATCCAGCCCGAGAGCGGGGACAACAGGACCGACCCCGCCGCGAACCCCGCATAGGCGAACGCGATGGCGAACGCCATGTTGCGCTCGAACCAGCGGGAGATGATGCCTGTGGCCGGGGTCATCCCCGTTGCCGCCGCGCCGATGCCCGCAAGTACGCCGACGCCGAGCCAGGCATGCCAGAGCGCCTGCATCTGGGACGCGATCAGGAAGCCTGCGCCATAGGCCAGCAGTCCTCCGACATAGACGACCCGCCCGCCGAACCGGTCAAAGAGCGCTCCGACCACGGGTCCCGCGAGCGCGATGGCGATCATGAAGACGGAGTAGATGGAGGACGTCGCAGCCCTGCCCCACTGAAACGTGTCCTCCAGGGGGCCGAGGAATACCGCGAAGGTTTCGCCATTACCGCGTGCAAGGGTGTTGAGCACAAAGCAGAGCAGGACCACCGAGATGGCAGCGGTCGTGAACTCGGACTTCGGGCGGGGCGTCTCCATTTGTCAGAGGCTCTGACGCCGGTGGATGGAACTCAACCGCTCATGTGATGAACGAGGCGCCGGGGCGTCACGGGTGGGGCGGCACACCATCCGCAGCATTGCGCGTGTCCATCCAGTCGCTGGCGAACTCCAGCAATGCACCATAGTCGGTGAGGCGGCATTCCGCGCCGCCGAGTTGGCCTGTGTCGACGCCCCCGGCATCCTCCCAGGCGGCACCCACCAACGGGAAGAGCCGGTCCAGATCGTCGGCGACATCCGGGGCATCGATCCACTCACCGCCCTCGGATGGTGCGAGTTTCAGGTGGCGCATCTTCAGGCGCTTGTGCAGTGCCAGCGACTCGGCGGCATGGAGCGCCGAGCACCGGTTCCACCCGACCCCGATCAGCAAGATTTTCATGTTCGGGCGTGTGCGCAGGCGATCCCAGGGGGTTTCCGGCCCCGTGGCCCAACCCCTGGCATCATGCGGTGAGGCGAGCTCAGCCGCGCCCTTGCCGTGCAACAGCACGGAACTGGTCGGATGCGGGCTGCGGACGATGCCAGGCCATGTGCGAAACGCCTCCGGCACGGCTCCGTTCTGGCGCACATCCGAAAGCGCCGGATCATAGCCTGGGACCTGCGCCCGAATGCGGGCATGCTCGGCCTCGGAGACGTCCAGTTCCACGAACTCCAGCGGATCATAGGCGTCGCGCGAGAACCCGGGCATGCCGATCAGGCCCTCGGGCCCGACAGCCTCGATCAGGGCCTCGATCAACCCGCGAGGGCCACCGATCACGTGCCCGACGGCACCCAGCGACACATGGCAGAACACGCCGTCACCAGCCCTGATCCCGAGACCGCGAAGCCCAGCGACAAGATCATCGCGCCCAAGGATGGTGGGAGCGTCGCTCACCCGCGCATCAGGTCCGGCAGGAAGAGCACGATCTCCGGGAAGAAGACCAGTGCCGCGATGGCAAGCACATCTGCCACGAAGAAGATCGCGATGCCCCGGAAGACGTCTCCCAGCTGGATGTCCGGGCGCACCCCGTTCACCACGAAGCAGTTCAGCCCGATGGGTGGGGTGATCAGGCAGACCTCGGCCATCTTCACGACGATGATGCCGAACCAGATGGAGCACTCGGTGCCCGTGAGCCCGAACGCGCTCTCTTCCCGCGTCACGTACTCGCCGCCGTTCAACGCCATGACTGCCGGGTAGAAGATCGGCAGCGTCACCAGCAGCATCCCGATCGCGTCCATGAACATGCCCAGCACAGCATACCCGATCAGGATCGCCAGCAGGATCAGATAGGGGTTGTAGGGCAGTTCCACGATCCATTGGCTGAATGCCTGCGGCACCGTCGAGTAGTTCAGGAACGTCACGAAGATGAAGATGCCCCAGATCAGCGTGAAGATCATGACCGTGAGGCGCGCGGTCTCCATCAACGCGTCCTTCAGGCCGCCGAAGCGCATGCCTTGGGTGAACGCGATGATGAGGACGACGAACGCGCCGAGCGCGCCCGCCTCGGTGATCGTGGCCCAGCCGTCATAGATCGCCGTGATGATGATGCCCGCGACCAGCATGATGGGGATGACGCCGGGGAGCGAGGCCATGCGCTCGCCCCAGGTGAAGCCGCCGACTGAAGGACCGACATCCGGCCGGGACTTTGCCCACAGGATGATGATCGCCGCGTAGATCAGTGCGGAGACCACGCCCGGCAGGAAGCCTGCCAGAAGCAGTGCACCGACGGATTCCTCGACGATCAGGGCGTAGATGACGAGGATGGCCGAGGGCGGGATGAGGGTCGCCAGCGTACCGCCCGCCGCGACGACACCCGCCGCAAGGCGCTTGTCATAGCCGTTGCGCAGCATCTCGGGGATTGCCACCCGCGAGAACACCGCCGCTGTCGCCGTAGACGCGCCCGATACCGCTGCAAAGCCTGCCTGGGCCATGACGGTTGCTACCGCGAGGCCACCAGGCACCCAGCCAATCCACTTACGCGCGGCGTCGAAGAGCTTCGTTGTCATCCCTGCATGGAAGGCAAGAAACCCGATCAGGATGAAGGGTGGCAACACTGAGAGCGCGTAGAGCGAGGTCTTGGCGTAGGGAATCGATCCGACCTGGCCTGCCCCCGGCAGGAAGCCGATCAGTTCCACCATGCCGATGAAGCCCGCGATCCCGGCGGCAAACGCCACGCGCACCCCAACGATCGCGAGACCGAACAGGATACAGATGCAGATGATGCCTACCAGTACTGGGTCGGAATAGCCGATGTTGAAGAGGGGCGTGTCCATGTCAGCGGCCCTCCCCGGTATCGGAACCTTGGCCGTCTGCGCCCATGGCTTCGCGGATTTCCTCCTGCGCCTGCTCGGCAATGTCTTTCTGGACGACGACCCCGACCGGTTCGAGCGCGGGGTTCATGGCGAGCCGTGCCGCGCCCAGCATCTGCACCAGCATCCTGGCGACTAGCAGCGCGAAGGCCAATGGCACCAGCAGCTTGGAGGGCCAGGTGTCGATCTCGGCATCCGTGGTGGAATCACCGATGGAGAACGCGTCATAGAAGAAGTTCCAGGCGAACCAGGCGAGCAGCACTGCGATCACCAGGGTACAGGCCGCAGCGAAGGTCTCGATGGTCCAGAGCACCCGCCCTGACAGCCGCGCCATCAGAATATCCATGCGGATATGCGTGCCCTGGCGCTGGCAATAAGCGATGCCGATGATGGCGAGGATCGGCATCGCAAGCTCGATCATGTCGATATAGCCGAAGATGGGCGCGTTGAAGAGCCACTTGGCCCGCAGCACGATCTGCACGACGCCGAGCAGCATGAGGAACAGGATCGCGATGGCGGCGATCAGGTTGAGCGCGTCCTCGGGCCAGCGCAACACACGGTCCATGCGCCAGACCAACCGCCCGAGGCTGTCCCCGGGCGGGTGTATTGTTGTTGCGCTGTCGGTTTGTCCAGCCATGGCAGTCAAGGGTGCATCATGGCGGGCAAGCCCGCCGTTGGATGCACCCTACGCGGTGCCTAGTTCGAATACTTCGCCTGAGCTTCCTCGAGCAGTTCGAACATGCGGTCCATCACGGCCTGAGCGTCGGTCTGGTCTTTGTAGGTCTCGACGAACTTGGCATAGACGGGCTCACCGGCGACCTTCTTGAACTCGGCCAGCGTGGCGTCGTCATAGACGATCTTCTCCATGGCGCCCTCGAAGGCCGGGACGTTCTTCTCGTCCGCTGCCTCATACTTCTCGACCATGGCCTGCGTGACCTCGTCCTTCAGGCTCATCAGCAGGTCCTGGTACTGGGACGGCAATGCCTCATAGGCGGTCTTGTTGAACACCATCGGGCATTCGGACGAACCCGGCTGCAGGTTCGAAGTGTACCACGTCGCCAGCTCGTTGATCTTGTAAGCCGCATGCGCATAGGAGAACGGGAAGCTCACCGCATCCACCCCGCCGCGCTGCATCAGCGTGTAGGTCTCGGAGGCCGGCACGGTCTGGCGCGTGGCACCCAGCACCTCGAAGGCCTGACCGACACCGCCACCGGCACGGACACGCATGCCGTTCCAGTCAGCCAGCGTCTTGGGCGGCTTGCCGGTGCCAAGGAACTCGTACTGCGGCAGCAGGGTCGAGGCATAGGCAACGGCGTTCCACTGCTCCATGTCCTTCACCAGTGCCGGATGCTTGAAGAGCTCATTGCGCACATGCGCCGACACGCGGAAGTCGCCCAGCGGCACGAAGGGCAGCGAGAACACCATGAAGGAGGGGTTCTTGCCCGGCGAGTAGAAGTTACAGAACATCGCGCCTTCGAAGGCGTTGTTCTTCAGCCCGTCCAGATTCTCGCGGCTCTTGGCGAGCTGCCCGCCATAGAAGATCTGAATCTTGAAGTTGCCACCGGTCTCTTCGGCCACGCGTTCGGCCAGTTTCTCGACGCCTGCGGTGAAGGCCCGCGGCTTGCCCCAGGTCGACCATTTCCAGAAGACGTTCGGCCCGTCCACGTTCGCAGCCAGCGCACTGCCGCTCGCCATGGCGGCCACCGCCACGCCCATCAATGCCTTTGTGAAGAAGTTCATCTTTCGCTCCCTTGGTTTGGGCCTCGGCCCGTACAACGCTTCCGGTCTTGAGCCGGCTCCCCCGCGACATTAGCGTGGGCCACGGGGCACGCAAGCCCCACCATTCCGGGACAGACCACCGAGGGAGGCCATTCATGGCGCGTTTCAACCGACTGCTGATTACGGGTGCCGCGGGCAACCTTGGACGCGAGTTGCGGGCGGGGCTGGCGCCGCTGGCGGAGGTGCGGCGGCTGACGGACCGCGCCGAGATGGCGCCCGCTGGTCCGGGCGAGGAGGTCATGCAGGCCGATGTCGGTGATTTCGATGCGATGATGAAGGTGGTCGAAGGCTGCGACGCGGTGGTCCATTTCGGTGCGGCCCCGGTCGAGAAGCCGTGGGAGGAGATCCTGAACTCCTCGATCAAGGGCGGCTATAATGTCTACGAGGCGGCGCGGCGGCACGGGATCAAGCGGGTCGTCTATGCGTCGTCCATCCACGCGGTCGGCTATGTGCGCCGCGAGGACGGGGCGGACACGCATACGGAGCACCGGCCGGACACGCTTTACGGCCTGTCCAAGTGCTTCGTCGAGGATCTCGCCAAGCTCTATTGGGACAAGTTCGGAATTGAGAGCGTCATGCTGCGCATCAACTCCTGCTTCCCCGAGCCCGCAGACCGGCGGCACCTGTCGACATGGATGAGCTTCCGCGACTGCGTGCAACTGGTGGAGCGGTCCTTGTGTGCGGAGAGCGTTGGGTATTCGGTGCTCTACGGCATCTCGAACAACCGCGAGCGGTTCTTCAACAACGACCCGTCACGGCATATCGGATACGTGCCGCAGGACAGCGCGGAGGATTACCGCGAGACGGTCGAGGCCAAGTGCCCGCCGGGAGACCCCGCAGACCCCGCCGTGCACTTCGTGGGCGGAGTTTTTTGCAACTATGGGCATCCGGATGACGGGTGATGCGGAAGATGGCCCACAAGACAAGCAAAGGACGTCGGTGCGCGAGCGCGCCGATGCAATCCGGGCGTTTCGCTGCAAGAACCTGATCGCTGTCATCGAGGATCCCAACGATATCAAGAACATCGGGACAGTTGTTCGAAACGCGAACGCCTTGGGCGTGGAGAAAGTCTACATCGTGGACCCGCGCAACGCGCTGCCGGAAGACTGGCAGGACATGCGGGAGAGGAAGTCGCTCTCCAAGACCTCCGTATCCGCCATAAAGTGGACATTCGTGAAGCGCTTCGACAGCTCCGAGGAGTGTCTCTCTCACCTCGAAAAGAACGGGTTCGTTTCTGTCGTTACCTCGCCGCATGTTAAAGGTCGTACCAACGTCTATCTCCACGAAGGTGACTTCACGCAGCATACGAAGCTCGCCGTCTGGTTCGGCAACGAAAAGCGCGGGATCAGCAAACTCGCAGTTGATCGCAGCGACATGTGTGTGGCGGTTCCGATGTTCGGCATGATCGAGAGTCTGAACCTTGGCACAAGTTCCGGGATCGTGCTCTATGAAGTCACCAAGCAGCGACGTGTCTACCAAAGCCAATATCGACGCAGTCGCTTCAAGGGCAAAAGATCGGAACCGTTGCCTGTCGTGATGCCCCGGCAAGAGGAGGAGGCGGACTGAAGTTTCGTGGTACTCACAACCGCTTCGCCACCTCCTCCAGCATCACCTCTGTCGCTCCGCCGCCAATCGCGTGGACACGGGTATCGCGGTACATGCGCTCGATCTCCATGCCTTCCATGAAGGCCATCCCGCCGTGGATCTGCCCGCATTCATACATCACGTGCTGGGACATTCGCGCGGCGTGGACCTTGATCATCGAGACCTCCTTCACGCAGTCCCGCCCCTGCACGTCCAGCCACGCGGTGTGGTGAACCAGCCGCTTGACGCTCTCAATCAGGACGGCGCATTCGGCCAGTTTCATGCGCACTGCCTGCTTGTCCCAGAGCGTCCCACCAAAGGCCTGCCGCGTCTTGGCGTGCTCCAGCGTGATCTCCAGCGCGCGCTCGGCCTCACCGGTGACGATGGCGCCCATGACCAATCGCTCGTTCTGGAAGTTATCCATGATCTGATAGAAGCCGCGCCCTTCCTCGCCCAACAGCGCATCGCCCGTCAGCTCCACCTCCTCAAAGGACAGCTCCGCCGTGTCCGAACAGCGCCATCCCATCTTGTCCAGCTTGCGCGCGACCGAGAATCCGGGTGTCCCTTTCTCGACAATGAACATGGAGATCCCGCGAGAGGGCTTGGCCTCTGGGTCCGTCCGCGCGGCCACGAAGAACACATCCCCCAGCGCGCCATTGGTGATGTAGAGCTTCGCGCCGTTGAGCACCCAGCCATTGCCCCGCCGCCCGGCCCGTGTGGTGATCCCCGCCACATCAGACCCCGCACCGGGTTCGGTCACGGCGACAGCTGTCACTTTGCGCCCTGCAACGATGTCGGGAAGGTAGGCTGCCTTCTGATCCGCCGTCCCGTAGCGTTCCAGATGCGGAGAGGCCATGTCCGTGTGAACCGTGGTCGAGGCCGTGAAGCCGCCCAACCCGGACCGCCCCAACTCCTCCGCGAGGACGACGGAGCCGAAGGTATCCATCCCGACCCCGCCGTACTCTTCAGGGTATCGCACCCCGAGGAACCCCAATTCCCCCATTCTGCGGAAGATCGCCCGCGGAATCTCTCCGGCCTTCTCCCAGGCGTCCGCGTGGGGCCTGATCTCGGCGTCCACGAACCGGCGCAACTGGGCGCGGAAGGCCTCGTGTTCCTCAGAGAAATAGATGCTGTCCATTAACATGCCCTCTCCAAAGGGTTCATTTTGAATGAAGTTTTACAGATTCTTCGGGCCGTGCCGAGGGGGTGTTGGGATGATCCTGCATGGGATACCAGCGCGGGCGCGCTTGTCCGGCCGGGCTTGAGCGGGTACCAACCGACCCCATATCGCAGCAAAACGGGGAGCCGGACCCATGCGCGACGTGGACATGATAACTGTCGAGGAGATTGCCGAGGCCGTGCCGGATGGTGCGCTGCTCGGAGTGCCTGCGGACTATTCCGGCGTGCCCATGGCGGTGACCCGGGCACTTGTGGTGCGGGGTGCGCGAGGACTTCGGCTCTACTGCCTGCCGCTCACAACCATGCAGGGCGACATGCTGATCGGGGCCGGGTGTGTGGAGGGCGTCGAGGCGGCCGCCGTGACCATGGGTGAGTACGGGTTGGCACCCTGTTTCTCGCGCGCTTTCGAAGCAGGTGGGATTGCCATGCAGGACAGCACCTGCCCGGCATTGCACGCGCAATTGCAGGCGGTCGAACGTGGCACGCCCTTCATGCCGCTCCGCGGATTGCTGGGGTCGGACATCGCGAAGAACCGGCCCGACTGGCGCGTGATCTCGAACCCGTTCTCGAACGAGGAAGACCCGGTCGTGCTTCTCCCCGCCCGCCAACTGGACGTGACAGTGGTGCACGCGCCCTATGCGGATTCCGTGGGGAATGTCTTCATCGGGCGGAACCGCGAGCTTGCGACGCTGATTCACGCAGCCAAGCAAACCTTTGTCACGGTTGAGAAAATCATCGACGGGGACATGTTTGAAACCGAGTCGACGGCGGCCGGGGCCCTACCCGCCTTCTATGTCTCCGGGATTGCGGAGGCGCCGAAGGGCGCGTGGCCGCTCGGGCTGACGGACCAATACGACCCGGATGGCGAGGAATTGCGCCGCTACGTGGCTGCCGCGCGCTCGCCCGAAGGTTTCGCCGCCTATCTCGCCGATCAGGGCATCACGTCCCGGCCCGCCGCATGACGGACGCGACCCGCGAGGAGCTTCTGATCTCCCTGCTGGCGGACATGCTGGCAGAGGACAAGCACGTGGCCGTGGGGGCTGCCTCGCCGATTCCTGGGGCTGCGGCTTTGCTGGCCAAGGCCGAGAAGGCGGGGCGTGGCGGGGGCCGGATGCAGGTCACGATCATCCATTCGCGCAGGCATAACCCGTTCACGGATGGCTCCCGCGAGCTGTTCGATTGCGCGGCGCGCGGGATGATCGACAGCTTCTTCCTTGGCGGTGTGCAGATCGACGGGCAGGCCAATATCAACCTCGTGGGCGTTGGCGAATATCCCAATCTTCGCAAGCGCTTCCCGGGATCTTTTGGCTCGGCGCTGATGTACTACGTGGTGCCGAAGGTGATCCTGTTCCGCGAGGAACACTCGCCCCGGACGCTGGTGAAGAAGGTCGACTTCATCTCGGCCCCGGGCGCGTCGGAGCCAGAGGTGCACCGCCCGGGCGGTCCCCATGCTTTGGTGACGGGCCGCGCAGTGTTCGGCTTTGACCGGGAGCGTGCCCGTTTCCGGCTTCAGACAGTGCATGCAGGCGAGACCGTCGACAGCATCCGAGAGATGACCGGATTCGACTTCGACGTCGCAGACGACGTGGAAGAGACCCCTGTCCCCTCAGGCACACGGCTCGCCCGGATCCGGGACGAAATCGCTCCGCAGATCCTCACTTTCTACCCTGAATTTGCCAAGCGTATCTGGGGCTTGGCCGCGTAATCGGAGACTGACATGGGCGCGTTGGACGGCATTCGGGTTGTCGACCTCACACGGATTCTCGGGGGGCCGTTCTGTACGCAATGGCTCGGCGATCACGGGGCCGATGTCATCAAGGTCGAGCCGCCGCAGGGCGATGATGTGCGCCACTGGGGGCCTCCGTTTGACGAGGATGTGGGGGCTGCGAGCTACTTCCTCGGCATCAACCGCAACAAGCGCGGCATGGCGCTGGACTTGCGGCAGGAAGCGGGGAAAGAGGCGCTGTTCCGCATTCTCGAGACCGCCGACGTCCTGATCGAGAACTTCAAACCGGGTTCCATGGAGAAGTGGGGCATGGGGTACGAAGAGGTGCTAAGCCAGCGCTTCCCCCGCCTGATCCACGCCAAGGTATCCGGTTTCGGC
This sequence comes from Pseudomonadota bacterium, assembly GCA_038749355.1. Taxonomy (GTDB): domain Bacteria; phylum Pseudomonadota; class Alphaproteobacteria; order Rhodobacterales; family Rhodobacteraceae; genus Thermohalobaculum. The sequence continues at coordinate 9,711 of JBCDID010000017.1, forward strand.
GCTGACGGCCCTATGGGGGGATTTCCCGGCTATGATGCCGTGATCCAGGCGCAGGCCGGGATGATGTCCGTGAACGGTGTGCCCGGGGGCGGGCCGACGCGTCTGGGGATTGCGATTGTCGATATCGCGACCGGGATGGCCGCGGCGATCGGGATCAATATGGCGCTGTATGAACGCTCGATCTCTGGCCGTGGTCAGTTCATCGAGACATCGCTCTATGACACCGGTGTCTCGCTCCTGTTCCCGCACTACGCCAACTACTTCCTGTCCGGCAAGACGCCGGTGATCACGGGCAACCGGCATACGAACCTGTCGCCCTATGACGCCTATCCCACGAAGACCTGTGACATCTTCATTGCGGGCGGAAATGATGGGCAATTCAAACGGTTGTGTGGTGTTCTTGGTGTGCCCGAGATAGTGGACGAGGAGATCTTTCGCAACAATGCCGGGAGGCTCACGAACCAGGAGGCGCTCCGCGCGCGGTTCGAGCCGCTGATGGCCGAGTGGGATGGTGAGGAGCTGGCCAAGACGCTGATGGCGAATGGTGTGCCTGCTGGCCCAGTTCTGACGGTGCCCGAGGTGATGGAGGCCGAACAGACTCGCGTGCGGGAGATGGCCATCGAGATCGACGGGTTCCGCACTACCGGCAATCCGATCAAAATGTCCCGCACGCCCGCGAAGCCCGCGAAGAAGAAGCCGCCAAAGTTCGGCGAGGAGACCCGAGGCATCCTGGCCGATCTCGGCTACAGCGCGGAGGAAGTCGAGGCGATGATTGCCGCCGGTGCGGCGCTCGATGGGTCCCGATCTTAGAGGTTTCGGCTGCCGCCGATCCGGTGCATCAACGGCGGGTCAAGCCCGCCGAAGGATGCACCCTACGCGGCGCCTTGATCAGAGGAGGTGCGCATGTTTGAGGGCTTTGCCGACACGTTCATCGACACCTCCGGCGCTCGGATCCGGGTGCGTCATGGCGGCGTGGGGCCACCCCTGCTGTTGCTGCACGGCAATCCGCAAACCTCCGCCATGTGGCGGCATCAGGCGGCGGCTTTGAAAGATCGATTTACACTCGTTTGCCCGGACCTGCGCGGCTACGGCTTTTCCTCGAAGCCACGCGCCGGTGAGAACCACGCCAACTACTCCAAGCGCGAGATGGCCCGCGATATGGTCGAGGTCATGGAGAGCCTCGGTCATACGCGGTTCGGTCTGGTCGGGCATGACCGGGGTGGGCGCGTGGCGCATCGGCTGGCCTATGACTGGGCCGACCGGGTGAGCCGGATCATGGTGCTAGATATTGCGCCAACACGTGAGATGTATGCGGGCACCACTGACGCTATGGCGCGAGCCTACTGGCACTGGTTCTTCATGATCCTGCCGCATCCCATACCCGAGCGCATGATGGCAGCTGATCCGGACCGGTTCTGGATGGACAAGTGTTCGAGGCAAGGCGATCCGGAAGCGTTCGGCGAGGCCTTGGACGAGTATCTTGAGGCTTTCTCGGACCCCGAGACGATCCGGGGGTCCTGCGAGGACTACCGTGCGGCGGCGAGCATCGACATCGAGCATGATGATGCCGAGACAGGCAAGCTGCCAATGCCACTCATGTGCCTCTGGGCCAAGCGCGGAACTGTCGAGAAGTGTTATGATCCGTTGGTGCTCTGGCGGTTACGGGCCGAGGACGTCCGCGGGCGTGCGCTGGATTGCGGGCACTACATGCCGGAGGAGTTGCCCGATGAGATCACCGGCGAGATCGAAAGGTTCTTTGGTTGAAGTTCCCATACGCTGGCGGGTTTCGGCTTGCGCCGACCCGGTGGTGCATCACGCTCCTTCGCAGGAGCTTTGGATGCACCCTACGCGCAGCGTCGGACCGGGCGCCGTGTAGGATGCATCCATGATGCATCGGGTCGCCGTCAGGCGAAACATCTCGCCAGTAGTGCGAACACCACCAGCGCAGCCAGTGAATAGACCCCGTTCCACTTCCACGTGATCTCGGTCGCGGGTCGGCCCGTGGCCCCCGCCACCAACAGCGCTCCTGTAGCATTCGGAGACGCGGTGAGGCTCAGCATCCAGCCCGCGGCCAGCGCGACTGCGATATGCTCCGGGGCCGCAGGCAGTTCCGGTAATGCTGACAGGACAGCTGCGAGGAACACCACCATCATCATTGGGCTCAGTGCGATCTGCCCGGCCAGCGTGATGATCACAGGGATAAGCGCCACGATCATCCAGGGCGCGAGGTGGGCGTTCTCGGTCCACGCTGCAAAGAGCTCAATCGGCGCCAGTCGCGCCGCGCAGATCCCGATATAGCCCGCGGCACCTAGAAGATACGCGTCCTTTGCAAGCCGGGGGATCGAAGTTGCAGCGATCTCCCGCAAACGCTCAGCCGTGCCAGCAAGGTCCCCGGTCTTCTGACTGATGACCCAGCCCACAAGCATCAGGGGAGCGACGGTCATCAGCGCCTGAGGGAGCGACACCTCGGCCAAGGCCTGCACGCCAAATGCGCCCCCTATCAGCAGCACATACACCGTCAGCAGATCCATTCCTGCCCGCCGCGGGAACGGTCCGGCCGTGTCCGGCAGGACGCGAGGTTTGCCCCAGCGCAATCGATCCTCGGCCCACCCGACGACCAGCATCACCATCCCAAGACCCAGCCCGTAGGCCATGGCAAGCTTGGGATCCAGCCCGGGCACGGAACCAAGGATAATCACCTGCGTGAGCGTGGTGGGCGCCCAGGTGATCACCGGCGCAAAGCCTCGGATCAGGGCCGACAGGGCACGGCGTTCGCGGATCTGCGCAAGCCGCTCTTCTTCCTCGGTCACAATGGGCTCCGACCGCACGCCCCGCTGCACCAGGGGTGCGAGCAGCGACACGGCTCCAAAGTTCATCAGGATCCCGGCGAGTTGCCCTCCGGTCCAGGTCGCCACGAAACGCCGGCCGGGCCGTTGGTGGGTCAGCCAGTGACCGACTTCCAGCACCGACTGAGACGTCACCGCCGCTTCCCGCAGCAACATCAGCAACAGGATGAAGCCTGCAAAGTAAGCACCCTGCCCGAGGGCAAAGGTCAGATCCCCGACCTCGTCTCGCTGCCAGAGCCCCCAGGAAAGCCCGCCTGCCAGGGCCAGCAGCGCCCACTCCCGCAGCCCGAAGCGCGGCATGACCGCGACCATCAGCACCAAGGCCAACACGCGTGAGGGTAATGCGGCCCAGTCCTGGCCGAACACCAGATGCGCCGTCACACACCCTGCCAGTGCAAGGATCACCACGGTCGATATCCGGTCGGCGATGGGGGCTGGGCGCGGGAACATTGCGCGGGCGCGTCCTTTCGGGAAAGCTGGGCGCAAGAATAGGCGCGGGCACGCCCTCACGCCAGACAAGGGGGTGATGATGCAAAACGATCAGCCATTGGCCGGGCGCCTCGTGCTTGACATGGCGCAGGGGATTGCCGGGCCCTATTGCGGTCGCCTGCTCGCCGAACACGGGGCGCGCGTGATCAAGGTCGAGCCACCGCAAGGCGACTGGATCCGCAAGATCGGCGGGGGCCCGGGTGGCCAGTCCGTCAACTTCCTCTACTACAATCTCGGTAAGGAGAGCGTGGTTCTGGACCTGAAGACCCCGGACGGCGTGGCAACGGCGCTGAGGATCGCGGCGCAGGCGGACGTCGTCCTGGAAAGCGCGCGCCCGGGGGTGATGGACAGGCTCGGGATGGGGTTCAAGGCGGTGCGTGAGGTCGCGCCGGAGGTCGTCTACCTCTCGGTTTCAGGCTTCGGGCAGACCGGCCCGCGCGGACAGGACCCAATGACCGATACGGTGGCGCAGGCGTTCTCCGGCATGATGTCCGTGAACCACGGGCGCGACGGGATCCCGCACAAGATCGAGACCACCATCGTCGATGCGATCACCGGGCTCTACGCGTTCCAGCAGGTGTCGATGGCGCTGATGGCGGGAGGACCTGCGAAACATGTGGACGTGAGCCTGATGCAGGCGGCGGCCGCCCTCCTCGGGCCGAAGGTGATGGAGTTCGCCCACTTCGGGTACACGCCCGCCTCGCCCAACGCACCCGCTGGGAGTTATCCGACCAAAGACGGCTGGGTCGCAATCACCTTGGTGCGGGACAGCCAGTTCGGCGACATCGCACGCGCGTTGGGGCAACCGGAACTGGCCGACGATCCGCGGTTCCTGACCTTCCCGGACCGGTTGGAGAACCTCGCCCATCTGGTTGAGATCATGAACGGGCTGACACGCCAGCGGACAACTGCCGAATGGATGCCCATCCTCGCCGAACACAAGGTACTGGCAAACCCAATCTTCGACTTTGGCGATTGGCTGGAGCAACCGCAGGTCCAGGCAACCCAAGGCGCGCCTGAGGTGGCGGTAAGCGATGGGATCATCTCGCCCGCGCCGCGCACTCCCGGGCGCGTGCCGCTCGAAACAAAGGCGCCGACGCTGGGGCAACAGACCGATTGCATACTGGCCGAGTTTGGAGACAAAACATGACCGAAGCCATCGACCCGCTGAGCTATCAGTTCTCGGAACCGCGTTGGTTCGAGGATTTCGAGGTTGGCGAGCGGTTCTACCTGCCCTCTCGCACCATGACCGAGGCGCTCTTCAGCGCTTTCCAACTCGCATCCGGCGACAATCACCCGATCCACTATGACCGGCACTATTGCCAGGCGCACGGGCACCGGGACATGCTGGCACACGGTTATCAGGTGCTGATCCAATGCTGCATCGGTGCGGGCGTGCTGCCGCAGATGATGGGGCCGAGCCTGATCGGATTCATCGAGCAATCCTCGCGGTTCCTCAAAGGCGTCTATTGCGGCGACACGCTCTACCCGTCCGTCGTGATCTCGGATCTGAAAACCCAGAACACCACCGGCGTCATGACCGTCGCGATCACCGTCCACAATCATGACCGCGAACTGGTCATGGAGGGCGAGCAGAAGTACCTGATGCGGCGCAGGCCCTAGCGCCGCGACTGCCGGATGAGCGCCTTCTTGATGCCGCTGACAATCTCGGCACGGATCTGAGCGATCCAGTCATTTGCCGGCAGGGAATGAGGATCGGCGGGACCTGCCTCGCTGTCGAACAACCGGTCTTTCCAACGGTCGAAGAGCGCGGCATCAACCGCGTTCTCGTCAAGGATTTTGTTCAAGAGCGCACGATCCAGCGTATCCGCGGAGACCTTCTTCACCGTGCTCTCGTTGCGCCGCTCAGGATCACCAGGAATGCCGACTTGTTCAGCCACACTGTTCACCAGCATGTTCATGTCGCGATAGGATCCCACAAACCAGTACCGGGCGAGCCGCTCCTCCAACCAGGCCAGTTTGGCTTTCGAGCTTGTCAGCCACAGCCACCAGGGCGCCCAACCATAGTAGCGATACAGAAGAAAACGGGTGATCGGGTTCTTGCGCTCCGCCGCATACCAGACCTCGAATGGCGGATCCTCCGGCCCCACGCCATCGACCGCCCGTTTGGCCCGGTAATTGTACATGGACACGAAGAAACCAACCGGATCGCGGAGTGTGACGGCCTCCCGGATCTCCTCGTCCGGGAAGTGGGCGGCCAGCGACCGGCTGAGCGCGTGTCCATGGAAGAGCGCGACCTCTTCTACCTCCCGATCCCCGGGTTTAAACGGGTACCGGTTGCCGATGTAGTTCCGCCGCCAGTTTCGCCACAGCGGAGCCTCCAAGGACCGCTCACCCAGATGCTTGTCCATATGGCCGATGAGCGTGCTGCCCGCGCATTTCGGTACATGCAGCATGAAGTAGACGATGCGACGGTTCTGAGCGGTCATGGCGCTCTCTTCGCCCCTGTCCCCCGGCGCCGTCAAGCGCAATCCCATCGGTGATTGCGCCCTGCTTGCATCGCTCACGTCATCAGGGAAAAGTGGCTGCAAAGATCTAGGGAGGTCCGACGATGTCCGAAGTCGTGCGCTACGAAACCGAGAACGAGATCGCCGTCATTACGGTGGCCTCGCCGCCTGTGAACGCGCTGAGCCAGGCGGTGCGCGCGGGCATCGCCGACGGCGTGGCAAAGGCCGTTGCCGATGACGCCGTAAGGGCCATAGCACTCGTTTGCGACGGGCGGACCTTCATCGCGGGCGCGGACATCTCCGAGTTCGGCAAGCCGCCCAAGGAGCCCAATCTGCGGGCCGTCCACGAGGATATGGAAAACTGCCCCAAGCCCATGGTTGCTGGCATCCACGGCACCGCGTTGGGCGGCGGGTTGGAGACGGCGCTGGCTTGCCACTACCGGGTCATGGTCACCTCCGCCCGTGTCGGCCTGCCGGAGGTCAAGCTTGGCATCCTGCCCGGGGCTGGCGGCACGCAACGCCTCCCCCGTCTTGTCGGCATCGAGAAGGCCATCGAGATGATCTGCACCGGTGACATGATCAGCGCGGGGGAAGCCGTCGAGATGGGCGTGGTGGACGAGGTGGTCGAGGACGACCTGCGGGCCAAAACCATCGACTATGCGCGCAAGGTTCTCTCCGGGAACGCCGAACTGGTGAAGGTTCGCGACCGCGATGACAAGGTGACCGGCGTCGACGCTGCGGTTTTCGACAAGGCCCGCGCCTTCTGGGCCAAGAAGAAACGCGGCTTCATGGCGCCGCAGAACTGCATTGGCGCCATCGAGGCCACGACGCAGATGGACTTCGACGCTGGCATGAAGCGGGAGCGGGAGCTCTTTACCGAGCTGATGGAGTCCGATCAGTCCGCCGCGCAGCGCCACTTCTTCTTTGCCGAGCGCGCGGCCAACAAGATCCCCGACGTGCCGAAGGATACGCCGCTGCGCCCCATCAAGACGGCGGCTGTTCTCGGCGCAGGGACCATGGGCGGCGGCATCGCTATGAACTTTGCCAATGCTGGCATCCCCGTGACGCTGGTCGAACAGAACCAGGAAGCGCTGGACAAGGGCCTCGGGATCATCCGGCGGAACTACGAGAACACCGCCAAGAAAGGACGCATGACCGCCGACCAGGTGGAAGCGCGCATGGGACTCCTGTCCGGCTCCCTCGACTTCAACGCCGCTGTCGCCGACGTGGACATCGTCATCGAGGCCGTCTTCGAGAACATGGACCTGAAGAGGGAGATCTTTGCCAAGCTCGACGCTGCCTGCAAACCCAGCGCGATCCTGGCGACGAACACCTCGACGCTGGATATCGACGAGATCGCCTCCGTCACCAAGCGCCCCGAAGACGTGATTGGCCTTCACTTCTTCTCGCCCGCCAATGTCATGAAACTGCTGGAGGAGGTGCGGGGAGAGAAGACGAGCGCCGAGGTGATCGCCACCTGCATGAAACTCGCCAAAACCATCGGCAAAGTGCCCGTCATGGCCCGCGTCTGCCACGGCTTCATCGGCAACCGGATGCTGCACGCCTATTTCAACCAGGCCTTTGCACTGCTCTACGAGGGCTGCCAGCCGGAGGATGTGGACGGCGCACTCTACGCCCACGGGCTCGCCATGGGGCCGTTCGCCATGTCGGATCTTGCCGGTCTGGACGTCTCCTGGCGGGTGCGTCAGGAACGCGGGGAGACCAATGCTATCGCCGATCGGCTGTGCGAACTTGGCCGGTTTGGGCAGAAGACCAAGGCCGGGTACTACCGCTACGAGGACGGCTCGCGCACACCCATCCCCGACGAGGTCACCAAGAAGATCGTCGAGGAGGAAGGCCTGCGCGCCCACAACGCCCGCCGCGATATCGGCGCGGATGAGATCGTCGAACGTTGCATGCTGGCGCTGGTGAACGAGGGCGCGAAGATCCTGGAGGAAGGCATCGCCATGCGGGCCTCGGACATCGACGTCACCTATGTCTACGGTTACGGCTATCCGGTGCATCGCGGCGGGCCGATGTTCTGGGCAGACCTGATGGGTCTGCCGACGGTGCTGGAGAAGATCAGGGGCTTCCACGCGGCGGGCTATGGTGATGTCTGGGTCCCTGCCCCGCTGATCGAACGGCTGGTGGCGGAGGGCAAGTCCTTCCAGGCCCACGACAAGGGCGCCTGACATGACCGCCGCTTGGGATGAGGTGCGCGCACGGATCGATGCCCTAGCGGGCCAAGACAAGAAACGCGTGGCAGAGGGCGCGGCCGGACACGGCTACCAATTCGAGCCGCCGGAAGACACGGAGGCATGGTTGGAAGAGCACGGCGTTTGGCTGGACTGCGAAACCCGTGTGTTCGGAACCATCGAGGCGATGTTCGATCTTTGCCGGACCCTGGACGAGTTCCGCACCGGTTTTCTGATCCGCGAGCCGGAGGTGCCCTTCGCCATGCGGCTTTGCAGCTTCTGGAACATCTCGGCCCCGCCGCAGTACCGATTTGATGAACGTGATCCCGAGCCCGCCACGGTCCAGTATCGCTGGCTCGAGGAGCAGTACACGCGCCAACGCACACGCCTGCAGTTCCGAGGCGGTGTTGGCGGTCTGCTGAAGATGTTCCCGCGCAGGGGGAAGAGAAGCAAGGGGTGAGGGATCACAACCCTTGCATTGCCGCCAAGGCTGTCGGGGGTGGGGCGCCCAACCAGTGAACGCGTGCGACGTCCATTGAGATATTCAAAGCGGC
>JBCDID010000018.1:0-17722 GCA_038749355.1 Pseudomonadota bacterium
CCCGCTTCCTCGATGGCGATCATGGCTGAAGGGATCGTCTCGGTCGGGCCCGCACTGATGATCAGCCCATCCACGCCGCGCGCGATCAGGTCCTCGATGTCTCCGGCCATCTTGGCGGCGTCAAACCCTGCATCGGTCGAGATCACTTCGATGTTGTCGAAGACCTCGGCCTCCTGATGCACCGCGACGTCCATGCCTGCAAAATAGGGTGCGCCATAGAACAGGTTGGCCACGCCGATGGTGATCTTGTCTTCCGCGAGGGCCGCAGGTGCGCATGCCAGCGAGGCGGCGATAAGGGTGTTTCGTATGAAGTTCATGGAATCCTCCCTTGTTGGATTGGGTTCGTGGTTTGGGTCTTCGGGGGTCAGTCTTCGGGTTTTCGGCGCACCAGCACGGCGACCAAGATGATCAGGCCCTTGACGATCTGCTGATAGTAGGACTGGACGTTGAAGAGGTTCAGTACGTTGTCGATTATGGCCAGCGCGACGACCCCGCCGAACATGCCCGCGACCGAACCGCCACCGCCCCCCAGCACACCGCCGCCGATCACCACGGCTGCAATGGCGTCAAGCTCGTAGGCCACCCCGACAGAGGGCTGAGAGATGCCCAGTCGCGCCGCCAGCAGAACGCCAGCGAGGGCCGCAAAGAACCCGCAGATGACATAAGCCAGCGTGATCTTGGCGCGTACGTCGATCCCGGCCAGACGCACGGTCTCTGGGTTCATGCCGATGGCCATGATCGCACGCCCGGATCGCGTCTGGGTCATGAACACCCAGACCACCGGGATGCAGAACAGGAAGATCGCGAAGGGCACCGGGACGGTTCCGAAGATCTTGCCTGCGCCCAGCACCTTCAGGAAGAATGGACTTGTTGCGTAGGTCGGTGTCTCGGAATAGACGTAAACAGCACCGCGGACCGCGCCCATCATGGCCAGCGTGACGATAAACGGCTGCAGCCGCAGATAGGCGATCAGGATGCCGTTGATCAGGCCGACGATCACGCCGACCGACAAGGCGATCGCAATGGCAGCGGCAACCGGCATCGTGCCTTGCAACCCTGCCGCCAGAACAGCGGCAAAGGCCACGGTGGAGCCTACCGAAAGATCGATCCCTCCCGACCGGATGACCACGAACATACCAATGGCCAGCAGGCCGGTGGTCACCATCTGTCGCGCGACATTGGTCAGGTTGCGTTCCGTCAAGAACGCGTCCGATGTAAACGCCGTGACGGCAATCAGCACCACGATGCCCAGGCCGAAAATCAAGTTGGTCTTCATTGCCTTTGGCATGGGTTGAGATTTTGCCGTCGCCTCGAGGGCACCAAGAGCTTGATCGGTCATGCCGCCTGTGCCTCCACGCCGGATGCAGCCACGAAAATCTCGTGTTCACTCGTCGTCTCCGGGTTCAGTTCCGCAGCGATCCGGCCAGATCTCATGACCAGTATCCGGTGGGCGAGACCGAGCACCTCGGGCGTCTCGGAACTGATCAGCACGACGCCGAGGCCCTGGGCGGCAAGATCCGCGATCAGACCGTAGATCTGCACCTTGGTCGCTATGTCGACGCCGCGGGTCGGCTCATCAAGGATCAGGACCTTCAGCCCCTTCATCAGCAGCCATTTGGCCAGGATCACTTTCTGCTGATTGCCGCCGCTCATGTGCCTGAGGATATAGCCGAGGTCCCGGGGCCTGACGTCTAGCCGACTGACCATCTGGCCGACCGCTTCGGCTTGCCGCGCGCGGTTCAGAAAGGGCCCGCTCTTGTGGCAGTCCAGCGAGGCCAGCGCGGCATTGTCGAGCACATCCGCATCGAGCGCCAGCCCGTCCGTCTTGCGCTCTTCGGTGACATAGCCGATGCCGGCATTCATGGCGGCCCTCGGCGTAACGGAAGTGATCGCAACGCCGTGCAATTCCACTGTGCCGGCGCTTCGCGGTTCAGCTCCGAAGACGGCGCGCATCGTCTCGCTGCGGCCAGAGCCGACGAGCCCGGAGAAGCCCAGAATCTCGCCTGCGTGAAGGTCGAACGAGACCTCCTCGACGCCCGGGGCGGAGAGGTTGCGGACTTGCAGCAGCACCTCGTCCGTTGGTGGGCGACGCTGTGGGAAAATCGTCGTGAGCGACCGGCCGACCATTGAGTGGATCAGGCGATCCTTGGTGGCCTCGGCCCGGGTCATCTGATCGACGGTCGCCCCGTCCTTCAACACAATCAACCTGTCCGAAATCTCCAGCACCTCGTCCAGACGGTGGGAGATGTAGAAGATGATCGTGCCGTCGGCTTTCAACTCGGCGATCCGTTCGAATAGCAGATCGGTTTCGCGCTGCGTGAGTACGCCGGTTGGCTCATCCAGAATCAGCAGCCGGGGCCGAGGCTGGATTGCCTTGGCGATCTCGAACATCTGCTGGATCGCAACCGGATAGTCGCCTGCCTTCCGGCGGACGTCGATCTCGGGCATCCCGATCATCCACATCTCATCCTCGGCATCGGCGATCAGGCGGCGCCAGTCGATGCGCCCGAAGCGTGTGACGGGCATCTCGCCGAGAAAGAGGTTCTCGGCCACCGACAGGTCGGGCAGCAGGCTCAGTTCCTGGTAAACTGTGCGGATGCCCAGATCGAAGGCATCGTGTGGCGTGCCGATCCTGATCGGATTGCCGTCGACTTCGATCCAGCCATTGCTGGGCTGACGCGACCCTGCCAGCAGCGACATGAGGGTCGACTTGCCAGCGCCGTTCTCTCCACAGATGGCGATGACCTCACCGCGCTCAGCCGAGAACGTGGCGTCCTTTAAGGCCACCGTCCCGCCAAAGCGCTTTTGAAGGCCGATCAGGTCGATCCGGTCCATCAGGCGGCATCCGTCCGATAGACATCGAACGCGTCCTTCAGCACGATCGTCTTGGTCTCGGACATGTCCTTCAGGGTTTCGAGGAATCCCTCGCGCCCTCCATTGCCCGACAGCTTGCGCCCACCGAAGGGCAGGCATTCGATCCGCATCGCCGTCTGATGATTGACGATGACCGTACCAACCTGAAGTTTCAGACCCGCGTTCATGATCGCCCTAAAGTCGTTCGTGAAGATCGAGGCCTGTAGCCCGTAGGAACTGTCGTTCACCATCTCGATTGCGTCGTCGATCGTGTCGAATGCGACCAATGGCAGGACGGGGCCAAAGACTTCTTCGGTTAGCAGCATGTTGTCCGGGGCGACGTCGACAAAGACGGCCGAGTGGATGTGCTGGCCATTTCGCTCTCCCCCGGTCAGAAGAGTCGCGCCCTGGTTCATCGCCTGGTCGATCTGGCCTTTGACCCTCATCGCGGCGTCGAGCGTGATCATCGGTCCGACATCGGTTTCGGGCCGGGTGTGGTCGCCGACATGCAGGCGTTTGGTGAGCTCGACGATCCGATCGACGACAGCCTTGTGAATGCGCCGGTCGATGAAGACCCGTTTGACCGCACAGCAGATCTGACCATTGCCCGAGGTGAAGCGTCCGGCCACCAGCGCCTCTGCGGCGACCTGCGGGTCGACATCAGCGCAGATGATGGTGGCATCTGATCCGCCCAGCTCCAGATGCACCTTCTTCAACGTGCGCGCGGCGGCGGCGGAAACCAGGCGACCGACCTCGGTTGAGCCGGTCATCGAGATCATGTCGACGCCGTCAATCTCTGCCAGTCGAGGGCCGACCACCTCGCCATAGCCGGTCAGGATCTGGTGTGCGCCTGTGGGTAGGCCTGCTTCCTCATAGTACTTGGCGATTTCCAGCATCGCGAGCGGACATTCCTCAGGCGCTTTGGTGATCACGCAGTTGCCCGCAGCCAGACCTCCGGCCACCTTGTGGGACCACAGCTCGACTGGATAGTTGAACGGGATGATGGCCGCGACGACGCCCAAAGGCTGATGCAGCGTCAGCGCCAGCGAGTTCTCGAGGTTCGGGATTCCGTTCAGCGGCACGGTATGGCCGAACAGGCGCTTGGCCTCCTCGGCATAGCCCTTGATGATCCGGGCGGCGGCGTCGATCTCCCAGCCGTCGATCTCCTTGAAGGTCTTCCCGTTCTCCGCATTGAGCAGGCGCACCAGATGATCGCGGTTCTCGGTGATCCGGGCAGAAACCGTCTCCAGGATCTCGGCACGGCGATGGGCGGGCATGGCCGCCATGGTCGGTTTCGCTGCAATGGCGGCGGCCACGGCACGGTCCGCATCTTCGGCGGTCGCTGCCGGCACTTGGCCCAGAACCGCCCCGGTTGAGGGGTTCACGATGTCCATCATCGCGGCATCCGAGGCACCGGTCCACGCGCCATTGATCAGCATGTTCATTTGGGCCTCCCGGGGGTTCTGTTCGTTTTGCGTATTTCATGTTCAGAATGCGTATGATGTCAACGGAAAATGATATCCTCCGATGAGCCTTTGCAAATCATTGAAATAATGCATTTTTGCGCTCTATAGTGCCTTGGAAAGTCCAAGCTTAAACAGTGGAATTGACTTCAATCCATCCTCTGGATAGCCTATGCATACGAATAATGAATAAATGTGACCCCCCATGAAGCGCGATTCGAACAAGAGCACGACCGTCCTGAAAGCACTGCGCGTGATGGAAACGGTGTCCGAGTTGGACGGCCACGCCTCGGCGAATGCCGTGGCCACGGCCATGAAGATCGACCGGGCCACGGCGTATCGGATGCTCAAGACGCTCGAGGACGCGGGCTATCTGTCGATGGTGCCGGACACCAAGGCTTTTCAGGTCACCAATCGTATCCTGGCCTTGGCTCGTCCTGTGCTGAACAAGATGGATCAGACCGAATGGATCGACACGATTCTGAGGGCGGTCACCCGGCGCACAGGCGAGACCTGCCACTATTCCGAGATCAGCGGGCTTGAGACCGTGCTTCTGCGGCGGAACAAGGGCACGCAACTGGTCGCGGTTGACTTCACGATCGGCCAGAAGTGCGAGCTTCATGCGACATCGATCGGCAAGGCCATTCTGGCCTACCAATCGCCCACATTCGTCGATGACTACGTGAAGCTGGAGATGAGGGCCTATACCGACTTGACCGTGACGACCGCGGACGCGTTGAGGGCCGAGTTGGCGAAAGTCCGACGGGAAGGCATTTCCTACGACCTTGAAGAGCTTGCCGAAGGCATGAACTGTGTCGCGGTACCCGTCCGCTTGATCAATGGAGACGTCCGTGGAGGCGTTTCGATCTCAGGGCCGAAACTGCGCCTGACGCCCGACCGTTTGAGAGAGATCGGCGAGATCATGCTTGAGGAAGTGACGGCGGTAAGCGTTTGAACAATCCGACCGCAGCGGCACACCAGTCACCAGCAGAGAAGTCAAGTTGCAAAAGCGAATTAGCGCGGTGCGGATGAAGCTTTTTTCTTACCTCACGAAGCGAGGGGAGCTCACGCCCTAACGTCTCTTTGATCACTGTTACTGTTCGTCCTTTGCCTCGAGCTATGTGCAAACCCCGCTTGGTCAAAAGCTGCCAAGTGCGATTGATCTGTGCATGAAGTGGGTGCGTAGCAATCAGATGAAACTCGTGTGATGTGCTCAAGAAGCCTCCAATTGAGTGTGCCCTACCGGCCCAGTCGAGAGCTCTGCCCTACGGCGTTATCGGGACGATTGGAATCGATTGTTCGCTGCCTCTCGCTTCGCTCGAACGCGAACATGGATGTACCTGAGTTTCTGTGATCCCGAAACGCCGGAGCTTTCGAGGTGCTTCCGGCCAGATGAAGGGTACGGGCTAAAGAGCGAGGCCGACTTTGCGGCCCTCGTGAAAGGCGTAAGGCGCCTGACGCGGGGCGGCGGCATCACCAACGATGTGGAAGTCGAGGTCCGGGAGGTCGGACGACAATGGCTCGAACGCCCGGTTCGTCGTCGACATGACGAGCGCCGTTGCGGGCACGTCCTCTGTGCTGCCATCAAGGAACGTGCGCACGCTGGCCCGGCCGCCATGCCATTTGGCAATCACGCTCTCGGTCATGAACCGCACGCCCAGTTTTGCCAGCCGCGCGCGCAGAGGAATGTCGGCGGATGTCCGCGTGATTTCCTTGCCGATGTAGGGGTCGGCAGTGACCAGCGTCACCTGTCTGCCCTGCTCCGCCAGATACCAGGCGGTGCCGAGCCCGCGCCAGTGCCCACCCTCGTCATAAACCACGACCGAATCGCCGATCCGGGCCTCGCGACGCATGATCTCCTCGGGCGCGTAGACATGGCCGTTCTCGATCCCGGGCAGGCGCTCGGCTTGCGGGAACCAGCGTTGGGTCGCATCGTCATCCGGCAGGGAGCCCGTTGCCAGCACGATCGCGTCGGCGCCGGTCTCGCGCACGTCTTCGGCCTCCATGAAGCGGTTGTAGTGGACCCGGACCTGGAGTTTTTCGAACTGGCGCGCATACCATTCCATGAGGTCGAGGATCTGGGCACGCCGGGGCTGCAGGCCCGCAAGCCGGAACTGGCCACCCAGCTCTCCCGTTGCCTCGGCGATTTCGACCCGATGACCGCGCTCCGCCGCCACGCGCGCGGCCTCCAGCCCCGCCGGTCCTGCGCCCACCACAAGCACATGGCGCGGGCGCCGCGCCGGGATGAACCGGTCGCCGCCCCATTCCCATTCGCGCCCCACCGAGGGGTTCACCAGACAGGAGATCCAGTAGTCGCGCGACCGCCGACCCCAGCACATCTGGTTGCACGAAAGACACCCGCGGATATCTTCGGCCCGGCCCTCGGCGGTCTTCCGCGCGAGATGCGGGTCCGCGATCTGCCCGCGTACGATCGAGACCATGTCTGCCTCGCCCGAGGCGATGATCTGCTCGCCATTGTCGGGTGTGCGGATCCCGGCCTCCGAGGTCACCTTGGCATGGGTCACGGCCTGTTTGAGCACGGCGGTCGCCGAGGTCGTCAGTTTCTCGCCGAGGACAAAGGTCGGCATCAGCTTCTCGAAGTCGAGATACCCGCCGGACCCGCAGGTCACGTAGTCGAGCTCCCCCGTCGCGTCATGCATGGCCACGATTTCGGCGGTCTGCTCGGCGGTCAGCAGCACTGGGTAGGTGTCCGAATAGCTGACCGTCATGCCGATGATGAAGTCTTCGCCACAAGCGCGTCGTGTCTCGGTCAGGATCCGGCGAGACATGCGCGTGCGGTTCTCGAGGCTGCCGCCCCACTGATCGTCCCGCTTGTTGGACCAGGGCGTCCAGAACTGGTCCAGGAGCGAGTGGTAGGCGGCCCAGATCTCGACGCCGTCAAAGCCCGCATCGCGGCAACGAACGGCGGCGGCGACCCAGGTGGCAATCATCTCCTCGATCTCCGTCTCGGTCATGGCGTGGGAGCCATCGGAGTCGTGATAGGAGGGACCACCCGACGGACTCCAATGCGGCTGGAACGACAGGTCCGAGTCCCCGTGCGCGCCGATATGGTAGAGCTGTTGCAGTACCACCGCGCCCGCGTCCTTCACCGGCTCGACCACGCGGCGGAAGGCGGGGATTACCGCGTCGTCCTCATGCCGGAAGTTGCCTCGCGTCAGCACGCCGGTTCGGTGCACGGGCATGGGCTCGGCCACGATCATGCCCGCGCCACCCAGAGCGCGCTCCAACAGATACGCCCCGAACTGCGCCCCCGGCAGCCCGTCCTGGGCCATGTTCGCTGTGTGCGCGCCGAAGACAATCCGGTTGCGCAGGGTCTTCCCGCGCAGATCAATGGGAGACATCAGGTGCGGGTGCTGGGTCATATCACTTGCCTGTTCCGCGGAATTCACGTCTGATCGACGCAGATTGACCGGGGATATTGCCGTCCGCAACCGACGTGTTGGCGAGAACGCCCGGCAGGAGGGGATCATGAACCGCGACCGCACGCATTTCCTGATGCTGAATATCGGGCACTTCATGGACCACTTGTTCACGCTGATCTTCGCGACGGTGGCGGCGCTGGCGCTGGTGCGCGACTGGGGGATGAGCTATGGGGACCTGCTTCTCTACGCGACACCGGGGTTCTGGGCGTTCGGCGTCTTTGCGCTGCCTGCGGGCTGGTTGGCGGACCGGTGGACCCGCGATGGCATGATGGTGGTGTTCTTCATCGGCGTGGGTCTGGCGTCCATCGCGACATCCTTCGCCGAGACGCCATTGCAGATCGGCGTGGGCCTCTTCGTCATCGGGATGTTTGCGGCCATCTACCACCCCGTCGGCCTCGCCATCGTGACGGCCAAGTGGAAGAACACCGGCATGCGCATCGCGGTGAACGGGGTTTGGGGGAACCTGGGCGTGGCGTCCGCCGCGCTGCTGACAGGATGGATGATCGACAATGGCGGCTGGCGGACGGCCTTCGTGATCCCTGGGCTCGTGTCCATCGGGTTGGGGTTCGCCTATTGGTGGCTGTTCCGCGACCTCGTGGTGCGAGGTGAGACGCTGGCCAAGGCCGGAGGTCCCGCAACCGTCAGCACACCCGACTATCGCCGCCTGTTGATCCGCGTCTCCGCCATCGTGTTCCTGACCACGGCGGTGTCGTCCATCATCTTCCAGTCCACGACATTCGCGCTGCCGAAGATCTTCGACGAGCGCTTGCAGGGTCTCGCCACCCGCGCCGCCGAGTGGTTGGCGGCAGCACCCGGAGAGGCAGGCATCGCGACCATGGTCGGCATGCTGGCCTTCGGGACGTTTGCGATTGCGTCGCTCGCGCAGGTAGCCGTCGGGGCATCACTCGACCGGTTCGGCCCGCGCCGCGTTTTCATGGCGGTCGCCATGGTGCAGGTGGTCTTCTTCGCGCTGATGCCGGGGCTGGAGGACGGGCTGGCGCTGGCCGTCGCCCTCTGCTTCATGCTGGGCGCGTTCGGGCAGATCCCCATCAACGACTATATGATCGGCAAGATGGCGGCGGGCGCTTATCGCGCGCGGATCTACGGCGTGCGCTATGTGGTCAGCTTCTCGGTGCTGGCGGTGGCGCTGCCTTTGATCGCGATCGTCTATGAGCGCTGGGGGTTTGATATGCTGTTCGTGATCCTCGCGGTGGCCGCGGCGGTGATCTTTGCGGCGGTGGCGATGCTGCCGCAACGCCTGCCCGTGCCGCAGACCGCATGAGCCTGCCCCTGACGACACCGGAGGTTGCCGGGTTCGACCCTGTGCGTCTGGACGAGGCTGTGGCCTTCGCGATGGCGCATGAGAGCACCATGGACCGCGACATTGGCCGGGCGCTGGCCAGCGGTCATTTTTCCGAGGAAGGCCCGGATGGAGAGATCCTGGGCATCACCCGTCCGCGCGGGGACCCGTCGGGGATGATCCTGCGCGGCGGTC
Organism: Pseudomonadota bacterium; assembly: GCA_038749355.1. Classification (GTDB taxonomy): domain Bacteria; phylum Pseudomonadota; class Alphaproteobacteria; order Rhodobacterales; family Rhodobacteraceae; genus Thermohalobaculum. The sequence continues at coordinate 9,255 of JBCDID010000018.1, forward strand.
ACGTCGTCACCCAATGGGGGCCGGTCGACGCACCGGATATGACTTTTTCGGTGGCGAAGTCGTACCTGTCGATCTGCGCGGGACTTGCAGTGGCAGACGGGTTGATCGAGGTCGACGCGCCGTGCCGTGAGACCGTGCCCGACCTGTCTGATACGCCTCAGAACCGGGAGATCACGTGGAGGCACCTGCTGACCAATACCTCCGAGTGGCGGGGCACGCTCTGGACCAAGGAGGACCGGATCGACCATTACCGCTCGCTGGGTGCAGCTCCGGGTGCGACAACGAAGAAGGGCACGCCGCGCCCGCTGCAGGCCCCCGGCACCTATTGGGAATACAATGACGTGCGGGTGAACGTGCTCGCCTACGCGCTGATGCAGGTGTTCCGCCGCCCGCTGCCGGAGGTCCTGCGCGAGCGGCTCATGGACCCCATCGGCGCGTCGGATCGCTGGGAATGGCACGGCTATGGCGTGCACTCGACAGTTCAGATCGACGGGCGCGATATGGAGAGCGTCTCCGGCGGTGCCCACTGGGGTGGCGGCATGTTCATTCCCACGACCGACCACGCGCGCGTTGGTCTGTTGATGGCGAACCGGGGCCGTTGGGGTGACCATCAACTGCTCCCCGAGAGCTGGATTGATGCCTGCCTGACGCCGTGCTGGCTGAATGCCTCCTACGGGCTGCTCTGGTGGTTGAACGGGGATGGCGCGCATATGCCCTCGGCCCCGCGCTCGTCTTTCTTCGCGCTGGGCGTGGGACGGAGCGTGATCTGGATGGATCCGGATCTTGACCTTGTGGCCGTCATCCGCTGGATTGACCGTGACAGTTGTGACGGGTTCTGCGAGAAAATTATGCAGGCACTGCGCCATTAGCCGAACATCGAATTTCAGCGGGGTCAATTTGCGAGTTCCCACAGCCATTGGCATCCTTGCCGCTTTACTCCTCGGCAATTGCGGGCCGGCAACCCGGTCGAATTTGCCACAGACGCCAATCGACGACTCCTTCTTCGGGACGGAATTGAAGACTGCTGGTGTGCGCACCTACGTGTTTGCGCACCGGGTCCACCAGCAAGAAGGTTATGTCGCGCTCTGCGGCGCATGGGCGTCGAACCGCGCACGAGGCCGGCCGAAGCTCCTCATGCAAGGCGCGCGTGTGCTGATCGGTGAAGAGACCATCGCACGGTCGGTCGATTTCTACACCCGTGCGGAATACAATGAGCTGAACCCTCCCATCGGCATGGCGAGTTGTGCCCGAACGGAGACGCGCTGGCGCCCCGAGTTCGCGTTGTTGCCCTTGCGCTTTGCCCTTAGCAGGACAGAGTTCCGCGAGCCTGCCTGGTCCCGACGCAAGCGCGAGGAGGCGGCGGCCAGGGAAGCCGCGAAAGCAGCGACAGAATAGTCGGCGCGGCGAGTCCCGCTCAGCCTCTGTTGTGCAGGATCCGCCCAACGAAGTTCAGCAACAACTGCGCGGCCAGTGTCGAGGTCGACCCATCATGGTCATAGTCCGGTGCGACCTCGACCAGATCGACGCCGACGACCTGACCGCGTTTCGTCAGCCCGTCCAGCAGTTCCAACCCCTCATAGTACAGAAACCCGCCATGGCTGGGCGTGCCTGTCCCCGGTGCGATGGAGGGGTCGAACCCGTCAATGTCGATGGTGACGTAGTAGCGCGCGCCCTCGGGGATGCGCGCCAGTACCTCATCCACCCCCATCTTCCGGAACTGGCGGACCGAGAGGATATCCGAGCCCATCGCGCGCGCGGCCTCGTACCCGTCCCGCGCGGTCGAGGACACATTGCGGATGCCGATCTGGCTGAGGCCCGTCACATAGGGTTTCTCGGCTGCACGGCGCATCGGATTGCCATGCCCGAACCGCACCCCGTGGCGTTCATCCACGAAGTCCAGATGCGCGTCGATCTGGACGATGTGGATGGGCTCCTGATCGTCAAAGGCGTTCACGCAAGGAATGTTCACCGAGTGGTCACCCCCGATCACCACCGGGATCGCACCCGCGGCCAGGATCTTGCGGACCCCGTGCTCGATGTTTCGATGGCTGCCTATGGTATCCGTGTGGATGATGTCGGCATCCCCGATATCGACGATCCGGGTCGTCTCGGCGGGCAGATAGGTGACGTCGTCCTCATGGTCGTAAGCCCCGGCGTGCCCGAAGGAGAACAAGGTCGAGGCTTCCCGTACCGACCGCGGCCCGAACCGTGCACCCGACCGGAACTGACAGCCGAAATCATAAGGAGCCCCCAGCACGGCCACATCCGCGTCGATGGCATCCCAGTCCTGTACGTAGGGATACTTGCCGAAGGTCGAGATGCCGACGAAGGGCAGGTTGAGGCGTCCGGTCTCGTATCCGTGCTGGGCCATCGGGGTTCCCCTTGCTTTGCTGCTTCAAGCTGTCTCTAGTTGGTTCAGAGGCGCGGCTCAATCCGCCATGGAGGGGACGATGACCATCGAGACGATACCTGCGCGGTCGGGCCGTGCCGTGCGGCTGAAGGCCGGGCAGCACCTGAAGGTGATCAACACGCATGGCCATCAGGTGGTGGACTTCTGGGCGTTTGCGGACCCGGATGTGACGGAGTTTCTGTCCGCCGAGCACACGCGCGCCACCACGCTCAGTTGCTTTGCCAAGGCGGGAGAGAGCCTCTACACGAACCGCCGTCGCGCGATCGTGCACTTTGTCGAGGACACCTCGCCCGGCATCCATGACCTGCTGATGGCGTCCTGTGACCGCTGGCGCTACGAGCAGTTGGGATGTATCGAGTATCACGACAACTGCACGGACAATCTGCACAGAGTGCTGTCGGAGCTTTCGTTCCCCGACCATGAGACCCCGTCGCCCTTCAATCTGTGGATGAACATCCCCATCGGCCCGGATGGCTCGCTGTCCTGGGAGGCTCCGGTGTCGAAGCCGGGGGACTATGTGGTCTTCCGTGCGGAAATGGATTGCATCTGCGCCATGTCGGCCTGCCCGCAGGACATTCTGCCTGTGAACGCGGGCAATCCCGTTGAGGCGCATTTCGAGGTGTTGGCATAAGTCGGAGTTTTTTCGTGCCCATGTGACAGTGCTCACATTAACCACGGGGAGGTTCGGTCATAACGCGCCCAGGGTAAGGGGGCAGCGATCGAATTTGATCCTGCCGGTGGAATCGCAGGAGATTACGATGACCTATTTGATCTATTATCCGGGCGCGCTGATTGCGATGGTCGGCACCACGCTGGGCGCTTGCATGATCATCTGCTGAACGGCAGGGATCAGGCGTCCATCAACTCACGAGGCTTTGCGAAGTCCACGAAACGGGCCGTCGCATAGTCCAAAGCCGACCAGTCCGCGTCGAATTCCAGAACGGCGGCAGCAGCGGTCGGGAAATGTTCGAACGCACGGCGGCAGCGGCGGTTCTCACGTCCATCTGAAAGCTTGCGCGTGAGCGCGCCGAGCCCCGGCTGGTGACCCACCAGAAGGACGGACCCGACACTGGCCGGCAGTTGCTGCAAGCGGGCTAGCATGTCCGCGGGCGATGCGTGATAGAGGCCTCGCTCGACCAATGGCTCGGGCAGGCCGTCCATGACCTTGCGGAGGCGTTGCACAGTTTCCTGTGTTCGCTTCGCCGAGGAGCAGAGCACAAAGTCGGGCTTGTGATGCCGGTATTTCAGCCACTCGCCAATCACAGGCGCCGCGGCATGTCCTCGCTTGTTCAGCGGGCGATCATGATCTTCGAGCACGGGATCGTCCCAGCTCGACTTCGCATGGCGGAGAAGAATCAGTTTCCTCATGCGTCCATTGGGGCCAGGGTTGCGCAGCCGGTCAAGGAAGCGTTCAGACTATCCCCAGTTTTTCACCCGCCCTGTGGACATGTCTGGGCTCAGCCCTGGCTGCGCAGAAAGGCGGCCATGTGGAACGCCTGTTGTTCCTCGGGCAGGTCGAGCGCGGTCCCGGCTGGGCAGGATCTGCGTACGAGGCATCCCGTCAGGCAGGCCGTCCCGGCATCTGACTGCACATGCGCCGTGCAGCGCGGCACGTCGTAGGCATCGCCGGAGAACGCCCCGACAGGGCAGGTCTGCATGCACGGTGCCGCGCAGGCCAGGCAGGGATTGGCCGAGGCGGGAGGCGGAAGGTCGATGCGATCGCGGAACGCCAGCGCGCCCCGATACGACGTCCACAGCCCCCTTGCCGCAGTTGCCTGCATGCGCACTGGCGAACTGACGGCGCCCTCGGCCCGTTCGGCCCAGCGCTGGAATGGATGCCATGGCGGACCCCCGAACGGGAAGAGCGGCATGGCACTCAGCTCGGTTGCGAGCGCCGTCACCACACGGTGAGACCAGCGATCAAGCGGATGTTCGGCGCCGTCCAGGTACTCAGGACTGCCAGCAAAGATCTGCCACATGCCCGTGTCGCCGGGCCCCAGCATAACGAGCGTGCGCGTGCCCTCGGGTGCCATGTCCGGCAGGTCGGGATGAAACGCGCCCACCACGGACAAACCGTGCGCCGATGCGGCCCGGGAGATGTCGTCCAGAACTGGCGGCCGATGGGTCATGACCCATCCTACCCGTTGGACCGGAACGGGAACACCAGCGACCAGCCGAACCGCGTAGGAGCGCGGTCCTGATGCTCGGCAAGCCCGATGGTCATGCCGTGATGGCCGTCCCCAGGCTGCGCCGTGTAGGTCCCGAATAGCCGGTCCCAGATCGCCAGGTTGAACCCGTAGTTCGAATCGTGCTCGGCCTGGTGTACCGAATGGTGCACCCGGTGCATGTCCGGCGTGACAAAGACCACGCGCAGCCACCGATCCACACCGCGCGGCAGGCGGATATTGGCATGGTTGAACATGGCCGACCCGTTGAGCACCACCTCGAACAGGATCACCGCCACGACAGGCGCGCCGAGTGCGTAGACGAGTGCGATCTTGAAGAACATGGAGAGCGCGATCTCGATGGGATGGAAACGGATCGCCGTCGTCACATCCATGTCCCGGTCGGCATGGTGCACCCGGTGCAGCCGCCAGAGGACAGGGATCTTGTGGCTCGCGAAGTGCTGGAACCAGATTGCGAAATCGAGCACCAGGAAGACCGCCAGAACCTCGACCCAGAACGGCCAGTCAAGTGCGTGGAACAGCCCCACGCCTTGCGTCGCCGCGTCCATCGCGGCCAGGACCGCCGCAGCACCGAGCGCCGCCTTCATCAATGCGGACACCACCGAATTGACCACCGAGATGCCCCAGTTGGTCAGCCAACGGTCGGCCCGGGCCATGTTGCGCGCCCGTCGCGGGCTGGCAGCCTCCCACACCGCCATTGCGGCGAAGATCCCGAAGAAGGCCGTCAAGCGGATCGTGGTCTCGTCCATGGAGCGCCTCCCTTTCCCGCCGCAAGATATGGATATCCTGACGCCATCGGCAAGCCTTGGGAAGTCACATATGCAAGACACCCAAAGGGCGAGCTTTTCCCCGTGAACTCGCCTGTGATATCCTGTCCCGGCGCGCATGCGTGTCATTTCAGGACGAAGACGCCAGAATGGGGGCATTTCATGAGTTTCACTATCGGGGCGCCGGAACGCTTGGCCGAGGCCCGCGCAGACTCGACGCTGCGCTGGGCTGAGATCGCCGGCAAGAAAGTCTTCATCCTGCGCCAGAAGGGCAAGCACGAGGAAATCTGTTTCGATCACGGCCGGATGCTGGCCCCCCAGATCGAGGAAGGCGTGTTCCCGGAGATCCTGGATACGATCCAGACGGCAACGGATCTGAGCTCGGACCTGATGGATACGGTCACCCGCGCGATCTACCGCAGCCTCAGCGATGATGTCTATGATGCCTGCTCCGACGAGTTCCGTGCCGGGGTGCTGGCGCTGAAGGAAGGGGTTCTCGGCGGGCTCGACGATCCCGGGTTCTCCGCGCTGGACGTGAAGGATGCGGTCGTCGCCATCGATGTCGGCAACCTTGCCGAGGGGCTCGCCAAACGCATGGAGAAACCGCTGGCCGCCGAAGTCTCGGGCACAATCGGTTACATCATCAGCGCGTTGCTCAGCTATCGGCGCGGGCGTTCCCGGATTTCGGTCTCCAGTGAGGTGATGGGCGCGCGGGAGAAGATCGGCCGCAAGCTGCGCCGGTTCGGATCGTCGCGCCGCCGCGTGGGTTTCGGCTGCACAGCCGTCGGGGCTGCGCCTGCGTTGTGTGCGGATGGGCGGGCGCTCCATGCCCGGAACTTCGACGGGGCCTTCTTCGCCTGGAACAACTATCCGGGCATCATGATCATCGACGAGACCGAGGCGCGGCCGGACTGGCACAAATACGTGGCCATCGGGACGGCGGGCCTGACCTATTCCGGCGGGATATCCGGCATGAACTCGGCAGGCATCTCGGCGGCGATCCACCAGATGTCCACGGCGCGCTATGATGTCGGGCGTCCGGGGCGTGGATATGCGATTGCGCCGTTCCTGCAGCAGCGGATCCTGCGCGAGTGCGCGAGCCTCGACGAGGTGGAGGCCCTTTTGGGCGGCGCCAGGCACTTCGCCTCCTGGACCATCGTCGTTAGTGACGCCAAGGCCGGGGCCTGTGCACGGTTCGAGATTTCGGGTGGGGCGCAGTCGGTTACCCGCACGGATCTGGGCGACAGGTTCATTCAGACCAACCACTTTCTCGCGCCGGGAACGATGGAGCAGCATGACTTCTTCGAAGACCTGCACTTCACGCCGACCTTCGGCAAGTGGCTGGAGACGCGTGCGCGTTACGCCACGGTTGAACGGGTGCTTGCGGACCATGTGGGGCGCGGGACCATGGGAACGGATGCGGCCATTGGGATCCTTGGAGATCCCGCGGATGGTCAGATCGACGGTGCACCACGGAGCTTTGGCCGGACGATCTGCAAGGCCTACGGTATTCATGGCTGCATCACACGGGCGGACCCGGATCGGGCGGCTCCGAAAGACGAGGTCTGGTTCTCCATCGGCAATCGCAAGCCCGGGCCCCATTCGGACTATGCCGGGTTCGCGATCGATTGGCAGGGGCTGGATCTGGCACCTGCCGGGTACCGGGCGGTGCGTACGCCGAACACGGTGAGCGCGGAGATGCAGGCGTCCATGTCCGACTATGTGGACGCCTTTGCGGCGGTCTCACGACCGAAGGGGCCGGATGGAAGCTATCTGGGCCGGGACCCGACGGACGAGGAGGCGGCTGACCATCTCAAGGCAGCGCTGAGCAAGCTGGATGCGGCCTGCGAACGGGTTGAGGACGCGGGCGAGACCGACTTTGCTTTCCGCTATGCGCGGGCACGGCTGCGGCACGAGGCTGGTGAGTTCGATGCAGCGGCCACGGACTGGGACTTCCTGCTCAGCCTTGCCAAATCCGGGGCGGTCAAGGTGCATGACTGGGAGAGGACACTGGTCATGATCCTGTCGGCCGCGACGGCGTTCGCGCGCAGCCGTACTTAATGGGGTGAGTTTTTGTTGGTGGCTGGGCCAAAGTTGCTCACCATGGTTACGGCCGCCCACTTCCCGCGCGGCGCGACCCCGCATCCGGATCTGGCGGCCTGGGAAGACGTGGTCGCTGAACTACGCGAAAAGGGTTCGGAGGCAGAACTGCCGGAACTGGATTTCGTGACGGTGGAGTAGCACCAAATTCGTGGACACGAATTTGCAAATTCCTCTTTGAGGAATTTGGGTGTTGCGAAAAGAAAAAGGCCGCCGGCGCGTCTTGCGCTGCCAGCGGCCTCCGCGATCCGGGCCGAGCCTCCCCCTGCTCCGGCGCCTTCGAACCGTATGGAGCCTGAAATGTCCTACTGTACACGGGACATTTCGGGCGCTCCACACGCCGGTTCGAAATCCGCCTAGTGACCCAGGATCTGCGACAGGAACAGTTTAGTCCTGTCGGATTGCGGATTGTTGAAGAACGCCTCGGGTTCGTTCTGCTCCACGATCTGGCCCGCATCCATGAAGATCACGCGGTTCGCGACCTGCCGGGCAAAGCCCATCTCGTGCGTCACGCAGATCATGGTCATGCCTTCCTCGGCAAGATCGATCATGGTGTCGAGCACCTCCTTGATCATCTCGGGGTCCAGCGCCGAGGTCGGCTCGTCAAATAGCATGATCCGAGGCTTCATGCACAGGGACCGTGCAATCGCCACGCGCTGCTGCTGACCGCCCGAAAGCTGGCCGGGATACTTCAACGCCTGTTCCGGGATCTTGACCTTCTCGAGGAAGTGCATCGCGGTTTCCTCGGCCTCCTTCTTGGGTGTTTTGCGGACCCAGATCGGCGCGAGGGTGCAGTTCTCCAGAATGGTCAGGTGCGGGAACAGATTGAAGTGCTGGAACACCATCCCAACCTCGGCGCGCACCTTGTCGAGGTTCTTCAGGTCTGAGTTCAGCTCGGTGCCATCAACGATGATGTCGCCCTTCTGGTGCTCCTCGAGCCGGTTGATGCACCGGATCAGGGTGGATTTGCCCGACCCCGACGGCCCGCAGATGACGATCCGCTCG
>JBCDID010000019.1:0-17511 GCA_038749355.1 Pseudomonadota bacterium
CCCGGACCGAGGGGCCGGAGGTCATCTACCGTTTCGGCATCAACCTCGGCGACGTGATCATCGAAGACGAAGATGTCTATGGCCACGGGGTCAACGTCGCGGCGCGGCTTGAAGGGCTAGCCGAGCCCGGCGAAATCTACATCTCGCGCCCTGTGCGTGACCAGATCCGCGACCGGCTGGATTATTTCCTCGAGGACAAGGGGCAGATTGAGGTCAAGAACATCCAGCGTCCGGTGCGCGTGTTCCGGGTGGTCGACGATCCGGACGAGGCGGCACGGCTGCGCCGCGCAGCACGAGCGCGTATCTCGAAGGTCAGGCGATTGGCCCTCGGAGCGGCGGTGTTTGCAAGTGTGATCGCCTATGACATGAGCCCAGCTGTCTCGCCGGTGGACGATCCGGTGGCCGGTGTCCTTCCCACGGTCGAGGCCCGGAAAGGTACTGTAACTTTACTGCGGCGCTCGAATGTCCGGCGCGGGCCGGGCACCGACTACCAGATCGCGCACACTCTGGACCCGGGCTACCGGCTTCAAGTGACGGGAGAGGTCAAAGAAACGAGCGGTCGTTGGTACCAGGTGGCGGTGCCGGACCAACCGGATCCGCTCTACCTTCACGCCGCACTCGGTCAGGTCGCAGACGCGCAGTTGCCGGATATACTGCCGCCGCTGACACAGGTCGAAGACGAAGTGGTTCTGGCCGCAACCGCCGAGAATGAAGACTTAGGTTTGTTCGCGGAAGATCCCACAGACTTGGCGCTGGTCCAAGCGCAAGATGCTGACGCCGAACGCGGAACGACCGCTACCGAACCGGAAGAGTCGCTCCGATCAACGGAGGCGGATCTTTGGGTTCGCTTCAGTCTGGATCTGTCAGGCTCCGTGTTTACGGATTGCGCGCATCATGACATCCCGGGCGTCCACCGGCTTCCCGTAGACCAAGGATCAGGCTGGAGCACAATTAGCGAAGCGGATGGGAGTGGGGTCGATCTGACAGCGCGGGCCTATCCCAGCCCCGAAGGCGTCGTCGTCGAGGTCCTGCCCTATTCGGACGTGTGGCCGTCCGAGCAGGCCATCCGCGTAGGCTTCCCGGATCGAGCTGCAGGACGAACCGAGCGCGGGTTTTCGGAAAGGCGTGCCGGATTTCCGCACGAGCAGTGCGGAGCCTTCCAGGTCTATGTGAGTGTGGTGGACGCACCCTGAGCGTGGTCTAGCAGCGGGCAGGATTGACTTTCGCTTTGTGGGGCGTTATCTGACAATCCATTCCGGAAGTGAGAGGCTTCCGGTCCCGGGTGCGGCCCGGGATCGCCGTCGGTCAGCGCGTTGCGCCCACCGGCGCATTTGTCGTTTGGCAATCGCCCGCAGGCGTGGTTGTCGTGGGAATCACGGGTGCATCATGGATGCACCCTACGCGGGACGAGGTGGCAGATGTTCGAGGCATTATCCGATCGGCTCGGCAATGTGCTCTCCGGCCTGACGGGCAAAGGGGCGCTGAGCGAGGATGACGTCCGCACCGCCCTACGCGAAGTCCGGGTCGCGTTGCTGGAGGCCGATGTCTCGCTGCCCGTCGCCCGCACATTCATCTCGAAGGTTCAGGAACAGGCCACCGGGCAGTCGGTCCTGAAGTCCGTTACGCCGGGTCAGATGGTAGTCAAGATCGTCCATGACGAGTTGATCCAGGTTCTGGCCGGGGACGATGCGGAGCCCGGCGCGCTGAAGATCGATAGCCCGCCGGCCACCATCCTGATGGTCGGCTTGCAGGGCTCGGGCAAGACCACCACCACGGGCAAGCTCGCCAAACGGCTGTCCGAACGGAACGGCAAGCGGGTCCTCATGGCCTCGCTCGACACCCGCCGTCCCGCCGCCATGGAACAGCTGCGCGTGCTCGGCACCCAGATAGGTGTCGACGTGCTGCCTATCGTGGCCGGTCAGGACGCCGTCGGCATCGCCAAGCGCGCCAAGCAGCAGGCGACCATGGGCGGCTATGACGTGGTCATGCTGGATACTGCGGGACGTCTGTCCATCGATGACGAACTGATGGACGAGGTCGAGCAGGTCCGCGACCTTGCCAACCCCAACGAGACCCTTCTGGTGGTCGACGGCCTCACGGGTCAGGACGCTGTCCAGACCGCCGAGAACTTCGATGGGCGCATCGGCATCTCGGGCGTCGTGCTGACCCGGATGGATGGTGACGGGCGCGGCGGTGCGGCTCTCTCCATGCGCGCGGTCACAGGCAAACCCATAAAGTTCGTCGGCCTCGGCGAGAAGATGGATGCGCTCGAGGAGTTCCACTCCGAACGCGTCGCGGGCCGGATCCTCGGCATGGGCGATATCGTCTCCCTGGTCGAGAAGGCCCAGGAGACCATCGAACAGCAAGAAGCCGAGCGCATGATGAAGCGGTTCCAGAAGGGCCGTTTCGACATGAACGACCTTCAGAACCAGCTCGAACAGATGATGAAGATGGGCGGCATGGGCGGCATTATGGGAATGCTGCCGGGGATGGGCAAACTCTCCAAGCAGATGGACGAGGCGGGCATGGACGACAAGATCCTCAAGCGCCAGATCGCCATCATCCAGTCCATGACCAAGGAGGAGCGGCGCAAGCCGGACCTGATGAAGGCGTCGCGCAAGGACCGCGTCGCCAGGGGCTGCGGGCTGGAAGTGCAGGAGGTCAACCGCCTCCTGAAGATGCACCGCCAGATGACCGACATGATGAAGAAGCTCGGCAAGGGCGGCAAGAAGGGCATGATGAACATGATGCGCGGCATGATGGGTGGCAAGGGAATGCCGCCGATGCCGGGTGGCATGCCTGGGATGCCTGGTCCGGGTGCCGGTGCTGGTGCGCCGCCTGCCGGTGGTCCCGCACTCCCGCCGGGCTTTCCGGGTCTTGGCGGGCCGAGCGCACCGCCGCTGCCCCCTGGTCTTTCCGGGTTCGGTAAGAAGAAATGACCCCCCCGATCCTGGATACAGACCGTTTGCGGCTGGAGCCACCCGAGGCGCGCCATCTGGCGGCTTATCAGGCGTTCTATGCCATCCCGAGCGATCAGAAGGGCAGCTATCGGGCGCCGCGCCCGGCCGAGGAGGTCGAAGGAATGCTGACGCGCGACATCGCCGAATGGGACCGGAACGGGTTTGGCATGTTCCTCCTCCACCGCAAGGACACCGGTGCCTTTGTCGGCGGAACGGGGCTCGCGCATCCAGCCGACTGGCCGCGTCATGAGTTAACATGGTGGCTGATGCCCGAGGCACGCGGAACCGGGTTCGCGACAGAGGCAAGCCGGGCCGTCATCGCCTGGGCCTATGACACGCTGGGCTGGTCAGTGGTCGAGACGCATATGCGCGACGAAAACGGCCCGGCGCGTCGTCTTGCGGAACGCCTCGGCGGCACCCGGATTGCGCGCGAGACCTTCCCGGATGGCGTGACCCGTGACGTCTTCGCCCTGCCGCATCCCAGGAAGGCCGCTGCATGACTGGTCTCCATTTCGACTGGCTCTGGGGCCTTGCTGGCGGGCTGACGATCGGCGTGGCCGCGGCCATGTATCTGCTGATCAACGGACGGATCATGGGCGCGTCTGGCATCCTCGGCGGGCTGCTGGCATGGGAGGGCCATCGGTCACCTTATGAACGCCTGGCTTTCATTGTCGGTCTTGTCGGTGCGCCCGCGCTCGCGCTCTTCCTGCAGGGCGTGCAACTGCCGACGCCCCAGGCCTTCACCGGCATCACCTCGGATTCGGCCGTGATCTTGGCGGGAGGGCTGCTGGTCGGCATCGGGACGCGCATGGCAAACGGGTGTACCTCCGGGCACGGCGTCTGCGGCATGTCCCGGTTCTCGCAGCGCGGTTTTGCGGCCGTGGCCACCTTCCTCGCCGCGGGCATGGCCACAATGGCAATCCTGCGCCACGGGCTGGGGCTGATCTGATGCGCAACGTTTCTGCACTACTGGCGGGCGCGCTGTTCGGGCTGGGGCTCTGGGCCTCTGGCATGACGAACACGGCGAAGGTACAGGGCTGGCTGGATGTGCTCGGCAACTGGGATGCGACGCTGGCGTTTGTTCTGGGTGGTGCGATCCTGCCAATGCTGTTGGCGTGGCGGCTGACGAAAGGCCGACGCCCCGCGCTGGGTGGCAACTTCCCTTCACGTCCTGACACGGTGCTGGACGCGCGCTTGATCGGCGGATCGGCCCTGTTCGGCGCCGGATGGGTACTGGTTGGCCTCTGTCCAGGTCCTGCACTGGCATCGCTCTCGTATGGGGGAGTGGAAGGGCTGGTCTTTCTCGCGGCCATGTCGGTTGGCATGATTGGCGTGAATTTCACCCGCCGCGAAGTGGTTCCCGCATGAACGCGATCCCCGTCGATATCCCGGTCCTCGAGACCGAGCGCCTGATCATGCGCGGCCACCGGATCGAGGATCTGGCGGAGGAGAAGGCGTTTCAGGTCTCGCACCGTGCCAAGGGCATTGGCGGACCGCACCCGCCCGAGCAGGGGTTCCGGGCGATGGCGGGATATCTCGGCCACTGGGTGCTGCGAGGGTTTGGCGTATGGGCATTGGAAGACAAGCAAACCGGAAGTTATCTCGGGCGCGTCGGGTGCTTTTACCCGGACTTGTGGCCGGATCGCGAGATTGCCTGGGCCGTTACCCAGGCAGGCGAAGGCCGGGGCATCGCCTATGAGGCTGCGATCAAGTCCCGCGAATATGCCTACAATGTGCTCGGCTGGACGACAGCCATCAGCGTGATCGCGCCGGACAATGACCGTTCCATCGCACTTGCCAAACGGCTGGGTTGCCATCGGGACCCGGATTGGGAGCACCCGACCCACGGCGCGCTGACGATCTGGCGGCATCCGGCACCGGAAGCGCTGCAATGACCGCGCCCATGATCGAGACCGAGCGCTTGCGCTTGCGCCCACCCGTGGCCGCGGATCTGGAAGCTTACCTTACCTTCATCATGTCTGACCGCGCCACCCATGTGGGGCGGGAGAAGTCCCGTTTCTCTGGATGGAAGTGTTTCGCCGCAGAAGCCGGGCATTGGATGCTGCATGGCTACGGACCATGGGCAGTGACGATGAAGGGCTCGGACGCGACCGTCGGTCAGGTCGGCGTCTGGCATCCCGAACAGTTCCCCGAACGTGAGCTTGGCTGGCTGGTCTGGGAAGAGGCCGAGGGGCAAGGCATTGCGCACGAGGCCGCAACCGCTGCGCGGGACTACGACTACCGTGTCCACGGCACGCAGACGCTGGTGAGTTACATCGCCAAGGACAACGCGCGGTCGATCCGGCTGGCTGAACGGTTGGGGGCCCAGCTTGATCCCGATGCGGCACCGCTTGACCCCGGCGGACTGGTCTACCGCCATCCCGGACCGGAGGCGGTTCAATGACCCCGCCCGTGATCGAAACCGAACGGCTACTTCTCCGCGCGCTGGGCGAACAGGACTTCGCGCCGCTGGCCGCGTTTTACGCGTCGGACCGGGCGAAGTTCGTCGGCGGTCCCATGGATTCGGAGAGCACCTGGCGGATGCTTGCCACCGAGATCGGGCACTGGGCGCTGCGCGGCTATGGCCGGTTCGGGGTCGAGGAGAAGGCGACCGGGGCGACCGTGGGGCTGGTCGGCCCTTGGAACCCGGAAGGCTGGCCAGAGCCCGAGATCGGCTGGGACCTGATGAACGGGTTCGAGGGCAAGGGCTATGCGACGGAAGCCGGGCGGGCAGCACTCGCATATTCGTACAACACCCTCGGCTGGCCAACCGCGATCAGCCTTGTGGCCGATGGCAATTACGGGTCCGCCGCCGTGGCCCTGCGTCTCGGCGCGCGCCAGGACGGCACCTACACCCATGTGCGCTGGGGACCGATGACAGTCTATCGCCACCCCGGCCCGGAGGATCTGTGATGCGAATTCGATCGAGTCATTGGTGCATCAACGGCGCAAGCGCCGAAGCATGCACCCTACACGGCGCCGCATCCGAAACGCCGCGTAGGGTGCATCCAGAGCGCTCCCTGGAGCGCGTGATGCACCGGAGCGCCGACAGGCGCGAGGAGCCGGGACATGTCTGATGCCCAACGCGCACAGCAGGTGCTCGCCGATCTCCGCCAGAGCATCGACAACCTCGACGCCGTGCTGGTCCATACGCTGGCCGAACGGTTCCGCTGCACCACAACCGTCGGCAAACTGAAGGCCGAGCATGCGCTCCCACCCGCCGACCCCGCCCGCGAGGGCCGTCAGATAGAACGGCTGGAGCGGATGTGCGCGGAAAGCGGGCTCGACCCGGAGTTCGCGAAGAAGTTCATGGGCTTCATCATCGATGAAGTGATCCGACACCACCGACAGTTCCAGAAATAGCCGGACGACCGGCAACGCCATCAAAGGAGATACACCATGGCAATGAAGATCAGACTGGCCCGCGGGGGCTCCAAGAAACGCCCGTTCTACCGCATCGTGGCCGCCGACAGCCGGATGCCGCGCGACGGTCGCTACATCGAGCGTCTGGGCACCTATAACCCACTGCTGCCGAAGGACTCGGAAGACCGCGTGAAGATGGACATGGAGCGCGTACAGCACTGGCTGGACAAAGGCGCCCAGCCCACCGACCGGATCGCACGCATGCTCGAAGCGGCTGGTGCCAAGGAAAAGACCGAGCGCAACAACCCCCAGAAGGCCGAGCCCGGCGACAAGGCCAAGGCCCGTGCCGAGGAAAAAGCGCAGAAGATCGCCGATGCCGAGGAAGCCGCCAAGGCTGCGGCCGAAGCTCCGGCTGAGGACGCGCCCGCAGAGGACGCAGCGCCTGAAGAGGCTGCGGCCGAGTAAGCTGGACTGGCTGACATGGCAGGCGAGCTGACAGGCAAGGTCGCGATTGTCACCGGCGCTGGATCCCTCGGGGGCATCGGTGCCGCGACGGTCAAGCGTCTTACGGAAATGGGAGCATCCGTCTGGGCGACGGATGTCAATGGCGAGGGCGCGGCCGAAGTCGCGTCCACGTTGGGGGCCGTCGGGCGCACGCTCGACATCTCCGACCGTACCCAGATCGACGCCTGCGTGGCGGAGGTGCTGCACACCCATGGCCGCCTGGACATCCTCGTCAACAATGCCGGGACCACACGGGGGGCCAAGCCCTTCCTCGAGATCACAAGCGACGACTGGGACGTCTCGCTTGCGGTCAACCTGAAGGGTACGGCGGATCTCTGCCAAGCCGCATTGCCCGCCCTGCTCGACACCGGCGACGGTGTTATCGTCAACATCAGTTCCATCGCAGGCATCGGCGGCGAACCGGGCTTTGGCGCCTACTGTGCGACCAAACACGCCATGGTGGGGCTGACCAAGACCATTGCGGCGGAGTTCGGGCGGCAAGGCCTGCGCTGCAACGCAGTCTGCCCCGGCTACATCTCGACCGACATGCATCTTGGCGTCACCCAGCGCCTGGCGGACGAGGAAGGTATCGACCTCGAAGACATGAAGGCCAAACGCTACGCCCGGGTGGCGCTCGGCCGCGCTGGCACACCAGCCGAGATTGCCGACACCGTCGCCTATCTCTGCGGGCCCGGCGGCGCCTATGTCTCGGGAATCACGCTGCCCGTTGGCGGTGGCGTGCCATACGGGCTGTAGTCGATGTCAAAGCCAGAAGGCATGGTCTGCGTCGGTGCCATCGCAGGCGCATTCGGCGTCCGTGGTGAGGCGCGCATCAAGTCTTTCTGTGCCGAGCCGGATGCGATTGGCGACTACTCACCGCTAACCGATGAGCAAGGGCGGGCGTTCGACTTGAACCTCGGTCGGGCTATCAAGGGTGGGTACGCGGCGCGGCTGTCTGGGGTCGCGACCCGCGAAGATGCCGAGGCGCTGAAGGGCACACGGCTTTATGCGCCGCGTGACCGGCTGCCCGCGCTGCCAGATGACGAGTTCTACCATGCCGACCTCGTCGGGCTCAACGTGGTGGACACGGGCGGAGAACCCCTCGGCACCGTCCGCGCCGTCCACGATTTTGGTGCGGGAGACGTGATCGAGGTCACCGGTTCGACTGAACTGATGCTCCCCTTCACCCGCGAGGCCGTGCCCACCGTGGACCTGACCGCCCGTCGCCTGATTGCCGATTTGTCGGAGCTGGGGGATGAGTGATGCCTTCTTCAAACTCCTCGATACACCACTGCAAGAACGTCATTGTTGGGACCCTTACCCAGACTTGGCGGTGGAAGTCTCCGAGGTCGAAGAGGGCGACGCCTTGGGATCAAGATACGCCCAGTGGCATTCTCGGGGGGTGGACATGTTGTTCCGCCCGGCAGGAACGGAATGGCGTGTCATAGCAGTGTTCATGTATATTGATGCAGCGCGCATGCTGGAGAATGCGAAGCGCCTGCCATACCGGGGCGACTTGCCGAAGGGAGTTGAACCTTCAATGTCGCTGAATGAACTGATCGAACATCTGGGTGAGCCGGAGCGGAGATCCGTCCCCAGGCCGAACGCCCAACGTTCATGGGCATTTTATGACTACCCCGAGCAGGGACGTCTTCATGTCACGTTCTTTGAGCAGAAGATGGCTCTGCTGAGTGTCAACTCGTTTAGCGGGTTGTTCTTGTGACTGACACGCCCAAACCCCGCTCCCAAGGCATGTTCCAGCCTCGCGTCTCGGCGCAGCCGCGACCGATCATGGAGGATCTGGCGCGACCCAATGCATTCCGGGCCAAGATCCTGACGCTCTTCCCCGGCGCTTTCCCGGGTGTGCTAGCGGAGGGGCTGACGGGCAAGGCGCTGAAGGACCGGCTCTGGACCTGCGAGGCGCTGGATATCCGCCGCTTCGCCACCGACAAGCATCGCACCGTGGACGACACCCCGGCAGGCGGGGGCGCAGGCATGGTCATGAAGCCGGATGTCCTTGGAAAAGCACTGGACTTTGCCGCCCGGGATAGTGTACGGGACGCCCTCCGATGGCCGGTGGTGTACTTATCCCCGCGCGGTCGGCCCCTGACGCAAACCCGTGTGAACCAACTGGCCCAGGCCGAAGGGATCACCTTGCTCTGCGGCAGATATGAAGGCGTGGACCAGCGGGTGCTGGACGCGCGCGGGGTCGAGGAGATCTCGATCGGGGACTATGTGCTGACTGGCGGTGAGGTCGCGGCCATGGTTCTTCTGGATGCGGTCATCAGGCTGCGTCCCGGGGTTCTGGGCAACCAGGCCTCGACCGAGGAAGAAAGTTTCAGCCGGGGGCTCATCGAGCACCCGCACTATACCAGGCCCCAGGTCTGGGAGGGGCGCGAAATACCGGAGGTGCTGCTGTCCGGTCACCACGCGCGGATCGCCGAATGGCGGGCCTCTCAAGCCGAAAGCCTAACACGGGAACGTCGTCCCGACCTCTGGGCCGCTTACGAGGCGGAGCAAGCTCCAGAGCTCTCGGACGCGCAAACGAACGCCGAAAAGGCGCCTTATAAGGAATGACGAGATGAACCTGCTGCAACAGCTGGAAGCCGAGCACCTTGCCGAGCTTGGCAAAGAGATCCCCGACTTCGCCCCCGGTGACACGATCCGCGTGGGCTACAAGGTGACCGAGGGCACACGCACCCGTGTCCAGAACTATGAGGGCGTCTGCATCGCCCGCAAAGGTGCCGACAAGAACATCGCCGCCAGCTTCACTGTGCGGAAGATCTCGTTTGGTGAGGGCGTTGAGCGCGTGTTCCCGCTCCACTCGCCGAATATCGACAGCATCTCGGTGGTCCGCCGCGGCAAGGTCCGGCGCGCGAAACTCTACTACCTGCGCTCGCGTCGCGGCAAATCGGCCCGTATCGTCGAGAAGTCGAACTACAAGCCGAAGAAATCTAGCGACGACGCCAAGGAATAATCACCTCGGTCCGCGTGGCGGGCGAGGCGTAGGCTTGCAAACCAAAATCGCCGGTCTCATGCCTGATGTATGAGACCGCGAGGCCCAAGGGCATGTGGCCTGCTGAAGTATCTGAATCGATTGACCATGTCGGCAAACATTTCAGTTGCCGGACTGGCATTGCTATCTCCAGTGCGCCTTGCGGAGCTCAATTGGTTTGCAGCATCCGCAGTTCCACTGGCGACAGGTCTCGCCATCTCTGCAAGTTGACGGATCCAAGACTAGCTCGCCATAGTATCTCCAAAGATCAGACACAGACATCTTGAGTCGCATCTGATCGTCTTCGGCACACTATTCGCTGCGAACTTCCCAGTGATGGCGTTCCTCCATGCGGACGGCGCCCCTACAGTGGCGCGTTTGTCTCTTCTGCCTATAGTTGAAGTTTCATCTACATGGCGATTGATGCATTGGTCCGACAACGAACGTAAAGATAGTTTGCAAGACTGAGCGCAGGGGCGAGCTTCCGCGGCGCGCACCCTTTCCTGCAAGTTCTGACCTCCCTTTCGGGCGCATTTGCTTGATGATTCCCGTTGACGGGACGCGACGTTGCCTTCCACAACAAAAAGGAGAAAACCAAAAGAACTGACAAGGAGACAATCATGATCGGAAGAACTCTCGCTGGCCTGGGCGCCATGGTGACGGCACTCGGCCTCTCGGCGACCGCACAGGCGGCGGATCCTGGCCCCACCATCAACGCCATCAAGGAACGAGGATCGCTGCTATGCACCGGGCACAATGGCAGTTATCTGGGCTTCGCTGAGGTCGATGACCAAGGCAAATGGACCGGGTTCGACATCGAGTTCTGCAAGGCTTTGGCCACAGTTATCCTCGGCTCGCCAGATGCGCTCAAGATCATTCCGGTGAGTTGGGCGCAACGCTTCCCAGCGCTGCAGTCTGGCGATATCGACGTCATCATCAAGGTGACCGGCTGGACCATGAGCCGCGACACAGAGCTGGGCCTGCAGTACGGACGCACCTACTTCATCGGACCAACCAACATTCTGGTGCGTGCTGATCTTGGCGCAAAGACCGCGGCCGACCTTGAAGGTGGCGTGTTCTGCATCAACGCCGGCACCTCCATCGAGCGTATCGTTGCCGACTACATGGGCGCCCGCGGGATCGCGTACGAAGCACTGAACTTTGAGAAGGGCGAGGAACTTCGCGCGGCACTATATGCAGGACGTTGCGACGCGCTCGCAGGCTTCGGCCCATTCCTGGCCGCAACCAGGTTCAACGCACCCAACCCGAACGATTTCGTCATCATGGACGAGGTGCTGGCGCTGGAGCCGGAAGGTATTGCTGCGCGTGAAGGTGATGATGGGTTCGTCGATGTCATCAACTGGATGGTCTCTGCGCTCTTGATGGCCGAGCAGAGCGGCATCACGCAGGCCAATGTCGACGAGATCAAGGCGAACCCACCGTCGGCCTCGGTCGAACGGCTGCTAGGTGTCAGTCCCGGAGTCGGCGAGCGCCTCGGCCTGTCCGATGATTGGGCCTACAACATGATCAAGGCCGTGGGGAACTATGGCGAGATATATGATCGCACCGTCGGCAAGGACAGCCCCTACAAACTGCCTCGCGGCAAGAACCATCTCGGGACTAACGGTGGCATGCTCTATCCGCTGGTACTGGACTGATCTCAACATCGCGGGCCGCGTCCTGCGCGGCCCACATGCCTCGGAGTTTCCATGGCCCGTAGCGCACCGAGACGCATCGATCCAAAGAGCCTGCTGATCCAGGCGGCCGTTCTCGTCGGCGTGTTGGCACTGGTGGCGAGCTTCATACTGATCGCTCGGGAGAATCTGCTGTCGCAGGGCATCGCCACGGGCTTCGGTTTTCTGGAGCGCAGCACAGGCTGGCCCATCAACTTTGCCCTGATCGAGGTGACAGACCGCTCAAGCTACGCACGAATGCTCACCGCAGGGCTATTGAACACGCTGTTGGTCGGGCTGCTAGGACTGGCCCTCGCGACCCTGATCGGAATCTTCATCGCGCTCGCACGGATCTCGCCCAACGCGGTACTGAACCTGATTGGCACAGTCTATGTCGAGATTTTCCGCAACGTGCCGCTGATCCTGCAGGTCTTCTTCTGGTACGCAGTGATGACCCATCTGCCGCGACCCCGCGACGCGATCCCGTTAGGGGGCTTCGGTTTCGTGTCGAACCGAGGGATTATGCTGCCAGGGCTTGATTTTTCCGGACTCGATGCTCTGCTGCTAATTGTCGGGGCAATCCTGATCTGGTTCCTCATGCGCCGCCTTTCGTTGCGGGAGGTCGTCCAACCCGGCTGTTTCTGGCCTGCGCTCGCCGGGGCAGTCGCGGTCCTGTTCGCAGCGCTGCTTCTGACCGGACGCACGCCGGACGCGGCACTCCTTAGCATCCCAGAGCTGAAGGGCTTGAGGTTCGTGGGCGGTTTCGCTATCAAGCCAGAGTTCTCCGCACTGCTCATCGCAATCACAGTGTTCGGCGCGGCGTATATTGGCGAGATCATCCGTGGCGGTTTTCTCTCCGTCGATCGGGGCAAGATCGAAGCGGCAATGGCGCTGGGGTTGAGACCCGGTCAGGTAAACTGGTTTGTCCGCATCCCGCTGGCCTTCCGCGCGGCGCTGCCAGCGCTGTCAAACCAGTATGTCTGGCTGATGAAGTCCACGACCATAGGCATCGCGATCGGCTTCCCCGACTACTTCATGATCGTCTCGACCTCGATCAATCAGAGTGGTCAGACCATCGAACTGCTTGCTCTGCTTATGGGCGGTTTCCTCGCGATCAATTACGCAATTGGCACGGTCATGAATGCGCTAAACCGCCGGCTCGCGATCAAGGGGCGGGAGACGCAGCTATGAGCGCGACAACCATGTCCCCACCGCCACAGCCAGGTGTGCTAGACTGGGCCCATCGCCGCCTCTTCTCGACCTGGACGGATGGCGCAGTCACGATCCTGTTCGGAGCAGGCGTGGTCTGGGTCTTGTGGCAGGTCCTCACCTGGGCATTAGTCGACACAGTCATGTCTGCGGAGTCCGGGCAGGCCTGTCGAGACGCCAGCGGCGCCTGCTGGGCCGTGATCGAGGCACGTGGGCGGCTGATCCTCTTCGGTCTCTACCCTTACGAGGAACACTGGCGTTCAACAATCGCATGCGTTGCGATTATCGCGACCACCGTGCTGTCTTGCGTACCCTGGTTCTGGCAGATGTCACGGCTGGCCATACTCTGGATTACAGGGTTCGTCCTGTTCTTGCTCCTTATGTTCGGCGGCTTTCTGGGAATGCCACTGGTGACGACCGAGAAATGGGGCGGGCTCAGCCTCACTGTGTTGCTGTTCGCCTCGGTCGTTGTGATCGGCATGCCATTGGCTATCGTCCTAGCGCTCCTTCGCCGGTCCAAGCTGCCGGTGGTTCGCGGAGTGGTCGGGCTCATCATCGATGTGACGCGATCATTGCCGCTACTGACCATCCTGTTCGCCGCAGCCGTCGTTGTACCGTTCGTCGTCCCCGACTGGGCACAAGGCGACAAGCTCGTCCGAGTCATTCTCGCCTTTGCGCTGTTCTTCGCGGCTTACCAGGCCGAGATCATACGTGCCGGACTGCAGGCCATCCCCGAAGGACAGGAGGAAGCCGCCGCAGCACTCGGGCTCCGTTACTTCGGGAGAGTTTTTCTGATCCTGTTGCCCCAAGCATTCCGCAATTCCCTACCCGCAACCATCAATCAGGTGGTCATCACGTTCAAGGAGACCTCGATTGTCACGATTATCGGCTTCTTCGAGGTGATGGCGTCCGGCAACGCCGCAGTGGGGCGTGGCGACTGGAGCGGCCAGTTTATCGAAGTCTACTTCTTCGTGGGTGCGATCTACTTTCTTTTCGTTTTCGGATTGTCGCGCTACGGAGCCTATCTGGAACAACGGGCAGCACGGGCGAGCCGCTGACGTCTCTATGGGGCAGAGATGCGTCAGAGACGCCACCGCGTTCGGACTGCGATGTTAGAGTGCGGACGATGTAACTGAAGCATTCAGGTCCCGATGAGCTCTGGTCTCACCGGTGACCCGGCTTACCAACGCGAAATTAAGTCGTCAGACTCAACCGCGGCCCGCTTAGCTGTTCGGTTTCAGGCCCGCCTTGTTCTTCAGGCGTTCAACCCGTCTCGGTTCGATCTCCACCCGCAACGACGGTCTCAATAAACGCGTGACTTGCCGCGACCCAACTTGGAGGCACGGCCAGTCTCGATTGTAAGCGTTCGTGTTGAACGCTCCGGGTTCACCTGATCTCGAACAGGTGGGTCATCTTTGTCAATGACAGTACTTTGCGAACAAAAGGCTGAGGATTGAGGAGAACCACAGAGCCGTGTTCCCCTACCTTCTTTCGTAGGCCGACCAATGCGCCGATACCAGAGGAGTCCACGAAGGTCACTTCGGAGACGTCGACCAGCAGCTCAGTTGCCCCGGATTCGATCAACGAATGGCCTTGGCTCGAGATTGCTGCACAATTCTCTGTGTTCAACCTGGCGCTACTGATGCGCAGGGTCTCGGTGCGGTGTGGTTTATTCTGTGGTGAGGCCATGGTTTTGTTTCCTCGATTAGGCGACTTTGAGTTCATGGGCATGGTCGACAGGCGCCTCGAGCAGGTTCTCTTGATGGCTGTAACTTCCAGCAACCTGCGCATTGAAGTATCCGACAAGTTCCTCGAGGGTCGCGATCTGATCGCGAAGCGAGGTTGCGGCACCCGAGATCTTTGACACCTCGTCTGACGTACTGCGGACGGATTCGTTGAGATCACGGATCGCAGTATTGATCTGATCCGCACCTATGGACTGTTCGCTGGACGCCGTGGAGATGTCCTTGACCAGAACCGCAGTGCGGTCGATTCCGTCGACCAAGGTATTGAGCGAGCTATTCGCACGCTCGGAAAGCTCCATGGTCTGCGACGAGAGATCACCGATATCACTCGCCGCCGTGGCCGAGCGTTCTGCGAGTTTCCGGACTTCGGATGCCACGACAGCGAACCCACGTCCATGCTCACCAGCCCGCGCGGCCTCGACGGCTGCATTAAGTGCTAGGAGGTCGGTTTGGCGTGCAATCTCCCTGATGACGCTGATGCGTTCTGCAATGGTCCGCATGGCATCAAGCGCACTCTGGACGGCCTCGAAGGACTGTCGGGCGTTGTCCGCCGCCTCGGCGGCAATCGTGTCGGTCTGCGACGCGTTGTCGGTTGACTGGCGGATGTTGGCCGCCATCTCCTCGACCGCAGCAGCGGCGGAGCTTGCAGCATCCGCTTGTCGCTGGACATTGTTCTCGATGCCCTGCGCACTGACGCTTAGCGAGTCCGCATGGCTCGAGACTTCGCCGCTGATCGAGGCAGTCCTGGAAATCACATCGCGCAGCTTTTCCGCCATGATCTGGATCGCGATGGAGAGCTGGTCGTCCTGATTTCGCACATCCACGCTGGCACTGAGATCGCCATTTGCGATCAGGTCGATCTGGCGCGCACTTTCGCGCAGTGAGCGGCCCATGTCGCGCATCGCGCTCTCAGCCTGGACAATCTCGTTCTTGCTGGTGTCCGAAAGCTGACCCTGGTCGGCTTCGCCCTCGGAGATATCACCAGACGCATAGCGGCGGATGTTTGCGATCATCCCACGGACCGCGGACGAGATTGAACCGCCGATCAGCAGCGCACTGACAACAGCGACGCCGAGACCGATCGCCGCGATGATCGGCACAATGATCAGCTCCATATCGATCATCGCCTGCGCTTCTGGCCCAATCCGGTTCTGTTCCGCGATGATCCCCTCGGCCATGGCACCGAACCGGCCGGCCATGTTAGGACCGATGCTGTCGAGTTCCGTCTGCCGAACCTCATTCCTGTTGCGAATGACTTCAGCCACAGCATCGAGCGTTGCACGGTATGCAGCAAGACCAGAGTTCACCTCTGCAGCCAGTTCCTTGCGCCTGGGATTCTGCAACTCGGGCGTCAGAATCGCCATCTCAGCCATGGCCTGGTCGAGATGCCTGTAGGCCTCCGCCAACGCTTCCTCGCTGTTGTTCAGAAGGAAACGCTCAGCATAGAAGCGGCCAAGCAGCAGCTCTTGCTGGGTACGCCCGCCATAGTACGCCGCGGTGGGATCATTGTCTTCAAACGCGGAATTCATGATCTCGGTGATCTGTTGGCGTTTGTCCTTGCCGATCTTGGACATCTCGTTGACCAAGACATTCCGTTCGTCCTGAAGGACGATCATTCGATCGAAAGCGTCGCGATACGCTGCAGCCTTGGTTTTCAGTTCCTCAAACTCTGCCAAACGCCCGGGATTCGATGCGAGGAGTTCGACATGCCTTTCCTCATCAATGATGAACGACACGTTTTCCCGAACAGCTCCAGCGGCCTTGTCAGAAGGTGCGATACGATAGCGAAACGCGCCCATGCGCGCCTCGTACATTCGTTCGACTTCTTCAGCGATCAAAGCCGTTTGGCGCGCTTCCGCACGATATTGCTGGAAGACCCCTGCGATCCTGTCGATCGCGAAATAGGACGTGCCTGAGACCGCGAGCAAACACACGAGGCAAAGGGCAAAACCGAAGTTCACGCGAAGCGCGATCGGCATATTCTTCATCGAACTAATCCGTGCTGATTTCGTTGAGCTGGGGCACCTTTCGCACAGAAACCTTACTTGTTTGCTATGAAGCGATGCGGCTGTCCTGCGGGGACTGGATGAGCTCAGATAAGATAGCTCAGGCCGATAGGCCGAAAGTGTACTCTACCAGTTGCTGCTTGAGAGCGTCAGCGCGCCAGTTCGATAGGCGTTACCAGGGATTCCAGTGCCAGCGCCCCTGCCCCGCGCGCCCAAAGGCCGTCTCCCCATCGGTGAACATCGACCTTTACGCCTGGCCTCTCCGTGCGCAGCGCATTCTCGCGAATCGAACGCTCCAAGCCATCTGCCAGAAGTCCATGGTTCTGTATCCGCGCACCGGACAAGATGATTATGCTGGGATCAAACAGGTTGAGCAGGTTTGCAAGGCCGAGCCCAAGCATTCGCCCTGCACGATGAAAGATCGACATCGGGACTGTGTCGCCCGCACGTGCCCTTTCGGCCAGTAAGGCAATCAGCTCCACAGTGTCGGTCGGCAGGACCTGCCCTGGGAACGCCGCCGCAGCCTCGCGAACCAGCGCAAAGTCGGCCACATAGGCCTCCAGGCACCCGCGCTGTCCACAACGACAGAGCGCACCGTCGATCTGCACTTTGGTATGCCCGAACTCTGCACCCAACCCGCGGGCGCCACGATAGAGTTGACCATCGATCACGACACCGAGGCCCACGCCGTGCTCGATAGTCACAACCAGAAAGTCCCTGTGATATCGCCCATGCCCGAACCAAAGCTCGGCAAGAGTCGCCAGGTTCGCGTCATTGTCGACCGAGACCGGGCAGTCGATTCGGCTCTGCAACAGATCGCGCACATTCAAGGGCGGCGGATGCAGGAGCGGGCTCCAGTGACAGAACCCTGTGTCGTTCTCGACGAAACCCGGCACACCCAATCCGAATCCGGAAATGTCGCCCACTGCCATGCCTGCCTTGCCGAGTACTTCATCGAAGGCATCAAGAAGGCTGCGAACCAAATCTGCCGGACTTACGACGAGGTCAGGCAACCGCATTGTAATGTCGGCGACCACGTCACCCACAAAATTCAGG
>JBCDID010000020.1:0-17023 GCA_038749355.1 Pseudomonadota bacterium
CCCGCGATAACCGCCCAGATGCCAAGATCGCTCATGCGCGGCTCCACCGGTGCACGATCATGCCCACCACGATCCCCGCAAGGCTCGCGGCGATGACGCCGAACCCTGTCGGCAACATCGAGGCAGGCGCGGCCACTCCCATGGCCGTCGCCGCCGCGGCCATCTGCGCGGGCGTGCGGATCACAGGCGCAAACAACGCGATGAAGACCACCGGAATGGCCGCGTCCAGACCCCATGCCTGCGGCACTGTCTGGCCCAGAACGGCGCCTGCCATCACGGCACTGGCCCAGACCGGGATGCATCCCGCACCAGTGCCCATGAAGTAAGCAACCCGCTCGGAGAGCCCATTCAGCCGCCTGTCCTCGTAAGCCCGGATCGAGAGCGCGAAGCTCTGGTCGTTCAGCAGATACCCCGCCCAGAGCCGGGCACCACGCCCCGCGCCCTCCCAATGCGGCACCATCGCCGCCGAGTACATGGCCATGCGAAGGTTCACCAACCCAGCCGCAAGGACAATCAACAGCGCGGGCGCCTGCTCCTGCAACATCTGCAAGGCCACCAAGGAGGAAGCGCCCGCCACCACGATCGCGGCAAAGCCGAAGATCTGAGCGAGGTCCAGCCCCGCGCCGTCTGCCAGCACTCCGAAGATCATACCAAAAGGAATGGTCGCCATCTGCACCGGCAGCACAGCCAGCACCCCGCGCCAGAAGGCCCGGCGCGAATTGGAGAGCGGTTTGGCCATATCGCGCATGCTCGCGGAGATATCTGGGCTTGACCCGGGCCGCCACTCAATATTTCTGATGGGGCATGTCAGAGGAATTGAAAACGCGGGACGTGGTGCTGCTGCACGGGTTGGGACGCACGCCCATGTCCATGCTGCCGCTCGCATGGCGGCTCGGCTGGGCCGGGTTTCGGTGTCGGCGGCCGAGCTACCCTTCGACCCAGCTGACCGTGCCGGAGTCGATTGCGCATGTGCACGCTCTGGTCACGGAGATCGGGCGTCCGGTGCATCTGGTCGGGCATTCGCTCGGCGGGCTGATCGCGGCGGCATTGCTGCGCGAGGGAGATCTGCCCATTGCACGTGCTGTACAACTGGGCTCACCGAACCTTGGGTCGCCAGCGGCGGACCGGCTGGCGGGCACTTGGCCGGTGACCCGGATCTGCGGCCCCGCGGTGGACGACCTCCAGCAACACGACGTCACACCAGAAACCCACCCGCACATCGCGGCCATCGCGGGCATCAAGGGCCCACCGCTCCCCGGCATCGACATCGAGGAGCCGCATGATGGCATCGTCTCCCAAGCCTCCGCCTGGGCGGGCGCGGGGCACAGGGCCAGCGTGCCCTCGCTCCACTCCTTCATCATGACCTCGGCCGAGGCCGCCCGCCTGACCGCGCATTTCCTGACCCATGGCACATTCCCCGAGGGGCACACATGACCAAATTCCTGATCGCCCCCGACCCATCGGCCCCGCGCCTGACCCGCGCTGTCACCGGCGTCGACCAGACCGGCGCGCCTGCTGAGATCCGCGTGGTCGAGGAGCGCGCGCTGACGATCTACCTCAACGGGCAGGAGATCGTGACAGCCATGACCATCGGCGACTACCCGGAGTATCTCGCCACGGGCTATCTGCTGAACCAGGGGATGCTGCTGGCCGACGACCGGGTGACTACGGTGGACTATGACGAGGATCTCGAGGTCGTGGTCGTCCGTACCGAGCGCCAGACCGACTACGAGGAAAAGCTAGAGAAGAAGACGCGGACCTCCGGTTGCGCGGTGGGGACCGTCTTTGGTGACATGATGGAGCAGATCGAGGGCGTGTCGTTTGGGCCCTCGGAGGTCCGCACCTCCTGGCTCTACGAGCTGGCACGGGCCATCAACACCCAGCCCTCGCTCTATCTGGAGGCAGGCGCCATCCACGGCACCGTGCTTTGTCAACAGGACCACCCGCTGGTCTTCATGGAGGATGTCGGCCGCCACAACGCCGTCGACAAGATCGCCGGCTGGATGTTCCGCGAGGGTGTGACGGGCGCTGACAAGATCCTCTACACCACCGGGCGGCTGACTTCAGAGATGGTCATCAAGTGCGCGCTCATGGGCATCCCCGTGCTCGCGTCCCGATCAGGTTTCACGGCATGGGGTGTCGAACTGGCGCAACAGGTGGGGCTGACCCTGATCGGGCGGATGCGGGGGCAGCGGTTCCATTGCCTCTCAGGCCATGATCGGCTCATCTTCGACACGGACCTCACCGCCATCCCCGAGGAAAGCGCCAAGCACCGGAGGAAGGGGGCAGACGCTGGTTGAGGACCTTGCATATGGAGCGTGGGACCATCCACATGAAGGTCCCATACTTTCGGGCTGGGCTGCGCACTACCAGCACGTTTTTATCGCCCTTCACCCGTTTTTCCGAGAGGATGCGGATGAACGGATTACCGATGTAATCCGTTGGGGTGAGCTAGCCTCAAAGCTTGGGGGGCCAACGTTCGCAGACTTCGCTTTGGCAGTCACGCTCGCGTCCAATGGCATGGATGGTAGTGGGCGCGGGGATGCAGAACGGGACCTTATTGGCCGGCTCATGCGCCACGTCGGCGCGGAATTGCTGGAGTACCCAGACGATGGCTATTTCCCAGACGCACTACGCCCCCAAGTTCACCGAATCCTTAGCAAACTGGGTGCAACGACCGTCATTGCGCGAGATCAACACCGAGGCAACCAGACGGAGTTGTCGCTCGAAGCGCTTGTTAGCGATGCCCCCTTCCCTGGACGACCGGGCGCAGTCGCGCACCCAGACCGATCGTTTATCATCACGAGTTTTCCGATGGACGTTTATCACTCTGTCGTGGGCCTTACCGAGAAGGCACATCAAGCGCTCGGCGGAGAGTTGGGTCTCGAAGGATTCTGGGCGGGTCCCGAAACAACAGATTCGTGGGTGAACGAGAGAGGGACATACACTTACCCCTCGCGGCAAATGTCTAGCGAATGACAAAGCGAGAGCACCCTATGTCCACCCTGGCTATCATCTCGAAAAAAGACGCCATCGCGAACCCGGGCGGGAAGAAGGTCCGGACAATCGCTGCGAAGTGCATCAGCTTTGGCGGGAGGAGGTGCGGTCCATGAACCAAAGCCTCAATGCCATCCCGAAATAGGATCGCAAGCATCGGCGGAAGGGGGCGGGCTGAACCCCGCCCCACCGCGACATGATATCTGGGCGTAGGCCGGACTTGAGCCCGGCCGTCTCCACTCCGAGCACTCGGCGCTACTGACTTTCCATCGTGTCGCAAACCCAGATGTTCTTGTTCTCCTTCGTGCCCTGCCCGCTCACGATCTTCCCGGTAACCGAGAGGTCCCGCATCACGGCCTTGCCTGCGCTGCCGCCACCATCCGCGCCCTGCACATGGTCAAGATCCTCGTCGGAAACTATTTCGGGCTTCTTCTGATCGATCATCGCCTTACTCCTTACTCGTCTTCGTTCACAACTTCCATGTTGGTGACGGTCCGCTTCAAGGTCGAGCCCGTGGTCCCCCAACTTCCGAAGCCATCACCGTTCTTGGGTCCGTTCTTCAGGGTACTGGTGGGCTCGCCCCAGCTTCCAAACCCACCCTGTGCGCCATCCAGATCCGCGTCGCTGATTGTCTCGGGTTTCTTTTGATCGGTCATGCTGTCCTCACTCATCCGGCATTTCTTCTTCCATGCGGCTGGTGGGTTGCTTCACCAGATCCTGGATCTCGAAGTTCCCGAGCTTGCTGCCGCCGGGGCGCTTAAAGGTACTCGCCTCGGCGCCGAAACTGGGCATAGCGCCCTGTGCGCTATCCAGATCTGCTTCGCTGATTGTCTCGGGTTTCTTGTGGTCAGTCATCGTCTCACTCCATAGTCAATGAGCGGATGTAATCACGAAACCCGCGCCGGGTCTGTACCAAATGCTACCGGTCTCCCCCTTGCAGACGGGCGTTGGACTGTGGACAAAGGGCCAGGCCAGCCAGGGGAGAAGACCCATGTCCACCCAGTCCACCATCTCCAAGAAAGACGCAATCGCAAACCCGGGCGGGAAGAAGGCCCGGATGACGGTCCCGAAGTTCATCGCGCGCAAGGGGGGCGAGCCGTTGGTCTGCCTGACCTCCTACACCGCCCACGTGGCCGCGATCTGCGACGAGGTGTGCGACCTGCTGCTGGTGGGCGACAGTCTGGGCATGGTTATCCACGGCATGGACAACACGCTGGGGGTCACTTTGGAGCACATGATCATGCACGGGCAGGCGACCATGCGCGGGGCCTCGACGGCACTGGTGGTGGTGGACATGCCTTTTGGCTCCTTCGAAGAATCCCCCGAGGTCGCGTTCCGCAACGCCTCCCGCGTGATCAAGGAAACCGGCTGCCATGCGGTCAAGCTGGAGGGCGGGGTCGAGATGGCCCCCACCATCCGCCACCTCACCCGGCGCGGGATCCCCGTGATGGCGCATATCGGGCTGATGCCCCAGGCGATGAACACGGCCGGCGGGTTCAAGGCCGTGCGCGACGAGGCCGAGTTTGATGCAGTCACGGCGGACGCCCATGCGGTACAGGACGCGGGCGCGTTCTCGGTGGTGGTCGAGGGCGTCGCGGCCAGCCTCGCCGAACGCATCACGGCGGAGCTCACCATCCCCACCATCGGCATCGGCGCAGGCCGAGAGTGCGACGGGCAGATCCTGGTGTTCGAGGATATGGTCGGCCTGCTGCCGCGCGTGCCGACCTTCGTGAAACGCTATGGCACGATGCAGGAGATGATGCAGGCCTCGGTCCGCCAGTACGCCGACGAGGTGCATGCCAAAACCTTCCCGGGCGACGAGCATACCTACAAGAAGAAATGATGACCTCTTTTGCGGGCTATCTACATACGTTCGCGAATCTTACCATCTGGCTTGGTGTCGCGAGCTTCTTTGCTGTGACGGTCGTGGGATGGGTAATGTCCCGATTGCGGAGAAGGCCAAGACAGCCGACACGCTCGGGATTCTGTTTCTGGGAGTTCACAGACAAGCGAGTGTTCGCAGGCACACTCCTGAACTTCGCCGCTTTCTGGACGATCCACGCAATCTACTTGGATGGCGACGCCTGGAACGGTGGCATCCACGACGGTCAGTACATCCTCTCAGCAAACGGGAAGTACTACATGACGTCGGCATGGGTCTGGTTCTACAGCCTCACTCATACTTGGATCTCGTTCATGTCGATATTCCTTTTGTTCCTGATTCCCGAGATTAGAGGACAGTTCCAGACGCAGGACGGCACATCTAGCGAGTAAGGTCTGCTCAAATGAAACAATCTTCGACTTCTTCGCGCTGCTGATCGTCGAGACTCTGGGAAAGATCCGTCGAAGTCGGCCAGACCGAGAACAGCAGCACCAATGCCGCGTCTTCCGTCCCTTCATCTCGCCCGAAATACCTCGGAGCCGTGGCGTTTCGGGATCGTTGGAACAACAACACATCGATTTTCGCGTTCGAGCGCAGCGAGAGGCAGCGAACAAACGTTTCAATTCATCCCGACAACGCCATAGGCAGCGCCCTCGCCTTGGCCCGGAGGGCCAAACGCCACCCGGGCCATTGCTTGGGAAAACCGACGAACTCTAGATCGTCTGGCCCTCTTCCATGCTCACGAGTTTGGTATCAGAGCCCTGCTTGGCTTCCTGGGCATCCGGCAGCGTCACCACGCCCTTAACCCCGCGCATGCCCAGGCCCGCCTTGAAGCCGCCCTGTGCAGTGTCGAGGTCCTCGTCAACGATCGCCTCGAGTTTCTTCTGATCCGTCATATCACCCTCTCAGATGCTGCCGTCGCCGGTCGCCACGATTACCTTCCTGGCGCCCGGGTCACGCTCCATTTCCTGCGCATCCGGCAGCGTCACCACGCCCTTGACCCCGCGCATGCTCAGGCCCGCTTTGAAGCCGCCTTGCGCAGTGTCGAGATCCTCGTCAGCGATCGCCTCGGGTTTCTTTTGATCCGTCATATCACCCTCTCAGATGCCGCCGTCGCCGCCAGCCACGACGATCTTCCTGGAGTCCAGATCCTTGCCCCCGGGCTTTCGCGCGTGGCTCACTTCCAGATTGGCATAGCTGTCGCGGGTGTCCTTGCCCTTCACGGTAGTCGTCTCCGCACCAAAGCTGAGCATGCCGCCCTGCGCGGTGTCGAGGTCATCGTCGGCAATCGCATCAGGTTTCTTCTGGTCGGTCACGGAAATCGTCCTCGTTTCTTTCTCACCCAGCCGACCATGGCACGCACGGTGCGTCTGTAGCAAACGCTACAGGGTACGGAGGCTCTTCCCGCATGCGCTCCGGCACGCTAGAGAACGCCCATGAGCATTGCAGGGATCATACTCGCGGGCGGGCAGGCGCGGCGCATGGGCGGCGGTGACAAGGCGCTGTTGGAGGTCGCCGGGCGACCTCTGCTGGCTCATGTGATCGACCGGCTGGCCCCGCAAGTGGCGGAGGTGGCGATCAACGCCAACGGAGACGCCACCCGGTTCGACGCGTTCGGCCTGCCCGTGGTCTCGGACACGGTGGAGGGCTTTGTGGGCCCCCTCGGCGGGGTGCTCGCAGGCATGCGCTGGGCGGCTACGCGCGGGCACACGCATATCGCCTCAGCAGCTGCGGACACGCCCTTCTTCCCCTCCGATCTGGTCGAGAAGCTGCTGGCGGCAAAAGGCAGCCAACCCATCTGCATGGCCGCAACCGAGGACCCCGAGCGCGGGCTCTCCGAGCACCCAACCTTCGCCCTCTGGCCCGTGGATCTGGCGGACGACCTCGAGAACGCGCTCACCAAATCCAACATGCGCAAGGTCATCGTCTGGACGTCGCGCCACGGCTGCGCCCGGGCAGTCTTTCCGGGCGACTACCCGTTCTTCAACGTGAACACGCCGGAGGATCTGGCCCGCGCCGAGGAGATCGCCGCCCCATGATCATCGCGTGGGATTTTGACGGGGTGCTGAACCTGAACCATGATGGACGGCGCTACGTCTGGGAGGACGCGTTTCTGGACGCGGTTGGCCAGCCCGCTGCGGACTTCGGCGCGTTCGTGTTCTCCAGCGCCACACCTCAGGTGCTGACAGGCCAGATCGACATCCTCGATCGGCTGGAAGCATGGACCCAAGCCGTGCCCTGCAAGATGAGCGCCGCCGAGATCCTCGCGTTCTGGCTGGAACAGGACGCCCGTCCCGACGCCCGCATGATCGCGATGGTGGACCGGCTGAAGACGCACGGCACCCGGCAGATCATCACCACCAATAACGAGGCGCGGCGGGCAGCCTATATCTCGGAGCAGATGGGGTTCGGCGCGCGGATGGAGCGGGTCTTTGCCTCAGGTCCCATGGGCGTGGCCAAGCCGGATCCGGGGTACTATACGCATGTGGCCGATGCCATGAAGGTTCCACCGGGCGACCTGGTCCTCATCGACGACAAGCCGGAGAACGTTGAGGCAGCTATCGCGAGTGGATGGCAGGGCTTCCACTTCACAGAGGCGCGTCGGGAGACACTGCTGAGCATGCTTGAGGCTCATATGAGCCCCAATCCAGCGCTCCGGCTGGCCACCTACGGCACGCTGGCGCCCGGGCAGGTGAACCATCACCACATGGGAGGGATGAGCGGGCTCTGGTCCCGGGGCACGATCCACGGGCACCTGCACGCGGAGGGCTGGGGCGCGAAACACGATTGCCCCGGTATCCACCTTGCCCCTGACGGCGAGGAGGTCGCGGTGCACATCTTCACTTCCCCGGATCTGCCCGACCACTGGGCGCGGCTGGACGCATTTGAGGGTGCGGAGTACCGCCGCGTCAGCACCATGGCCGACACCCCTGACGGCCCCCTCCCCGTCTCCATATACCAACTGGCATCCGCTCCGGGTGCCGCGTAGGGTGCATCCAAAGCGTGCTTGCACGCGTGATGCACCGAAGCCCGAAGGGCAGCAGAGATGAACATATACGGCGTCATAGGCTGGAAGAACGCAGGCAAGACCACCCTGGTGGAACGCCTTGTGGCCGAGATCTGCGGGCGCGGGTTCACCGTGTCCACCGTCAAACACACGCATCACATGGTCGACGTGGACCAGCCCGGCAAGGACAGCCACCGCCACCGGCAGGCGGGGGCGCATCAGGTCATTCTCTCCTCGTCAAGCCGCTGGGCGCTGATGACGGAACTGCGCGGCGCGCCCGAGGTCCCGCTGTCAGACCTGCTGACCCATCTGGCTCCTGTCGATCTGATCATCATCGAGGGCTACAAGCGCGATGACCACCCAAAGGTCGAGGCATGGCGGGCCGAGACCGGCCAACCGCTCATCGCGGCCGAGGATCCGACCATCCGCGGTGTCTGTTCCAAGGATACGCCCGATACGGATCGCCCCGTGATTGACCTCGACGACATACCCGCGATTGCCGACTTCATCTTGGGCGATCTCGGCATGGCACTTGCCAAAACCGCATGAACATGAGTGCCCGCCTCCGCGACGACTGCTTCGCCCTGCCCCCCGGTGTCGAATGGACCCCGGTGGATGAGGCGCTGGGCTTGCTCCGCGACCGTCTCTCCTGCGTTGCGGGGACAGAGACCGTCCCGGCCACGGACGCGCTTGGGCGCATCCTCGCCGAACCTGCGGTCGCCGCCCGCACCAACCCACCCGCGGATAATGCCGCCGTCGATGGCTATGCGTTCGCTTGGGCCTCGGTCGATGGTCGGGATGAGGGCAACTTGCCCCTGGAGCCCGGACGGGCTGCGGCGGGTCATCCCTTCCCGGGACGGCTGCCCGAAGGCCATGCCTGCCGCATCCTCACAGGTGCCGAGATTCCGGCGGGCGCAGACACAGTGGTCCTGCAGGAAGACGCCGAGGTGCGCGCCGGTCGTGTGCGCTTTCGGGTTCCCCGCAAAGCCGGAGCAAACGCCCGAGGCGCGGGCGAGGACGTGCGGGCGGGCGACGAAGTCTTGTCATCAGGCACGCGCATCGGGGCGGCAGAGATCGCGCGGCTCGTCTCGGCAGGTGTCGCGACCGTCACGGTGCACGCTCGCCTCCGCGTGGCGGTTTTGTCGACCGGAGACGAACTGCTGCAACCGGGCGCGCCTGCCGACTCCCACGGCATCGTGGACACCAACCGTCCCATGCTCTCGGCGCTGGTCACCGCCTTCGGGCACGAAGTAGTGGATCTTGGCCTGCAACCGGACAATGCCGACCGGATTACCGAGGCACTGGACCAGGGTGCCACGGAAGCCGACGCCATCCTGACCTCTGGCGGTGCATCTGCCGGGGACGAGGATCACATCTCCCGCCTTCTCCGTGAAGAGGGCACCGTCAACTCATGGCGCATCGCTGTAAAGCCGGGTCGCCCGCTGGCGCTGGGTCTTTGGCGCGGGGTGCCGGTCTTCGGCCTGCCGGGCAATCCTGTCGCGGCCTTTGTCACGACCCTGATCTTCGCGCGACCCGCATTTGGGGTTCTCGCAGGACGCGGCTGGCAGGAGCCGCAAGGCTTCACCGTCCCCGCGGCCTTTGAGAAATCCAAGAAGCCCGGACGCCGGGAATACCTCCGCGCACGGCTGACCGAGGACGGACTGGCGGAGGTCTTCCGCTCGGAGGGCTCCGGCCTGATCGGCGGGCTCTCCTGGGCGGACGGGCTGGTCGAACTGCCGGACGAGGCCGCTGAGATCACCCACGGCACGCCCGTACGCTACCTGCCCTATTCCGGTTTCGGGCTCGGCGCGTGAGCCCACTGACCCGGGCTTCGACCCTCACGGCAGCCTACTACGCAGTGCTCTTTGGCGTCCTTGGCGCGCACCTGCCCTATTGGCCCGTCTGGCTGGAGGCATGGGGGCTCGACGAGGCCGGAATAGGCACTCTGATCGCATGGACGACGCTGGCACGGATCGTGGGCTCGACGGTGATCCCAGCATTCGCTGACCGCTTCGCGATTCGCCGAACCATGATCGCAATCACCAGTCTTGGAGCCGCTGGAGTGTCGGCAGCGCTCCTCGCAGGCGTCAAGACCTATCCGGGCCTGCTCGGCATTTGCCTACTCGGCGCGTTGGTCATCGCACCACCTGTCCCCATCGGCGAAGCGCTGGGTGTACGGGCATCGGAAGTCCACAAGTTCTCCTATCCAGTCGTACGCGCGGCGGGCTCGGCGGGGTTTCTGGTCGCAAATGTGGGCGTGGGTGCCGTGATCGGACAGACCGGCCCGGACGTGGTGCTGTGGATCGGGCTAATCGGCTTCACCGCGGTCGCGGTGCTGGGGCTGATGCATCCGGGCGGCGGAGCCGAGGCCGCGCGGGACATGGGTCGGACCTCCGGCGCGGACCTTCGCCGATTGGTCGGCTCGCCCCTCTTCGTGCTCTTCGGCTTTACCGCCGCCCTCGGGCAAGGCGCGCACGCGGTCTACTACACCTACTCGGTGCTCGACTGGCAGGATCAGGGGATCACAAGCGCGACGATCGGCCTGCTTTGGGCGTTTAGTGTGGCGGTGGAGACAGTGTTCATGCTGACCGTGGGCCGGGCATGGGTGGCGCGGATCACTCCGGCGGGCGCGCTGAGCGTGGCGGCAGCAGCGGGCGTGCTGCGCTGGGGCTGCATGGCGCTGGGCCCGGAGGGTCTGGCGCTTTGGCCCCTTCAGGCCCTGCACGCACTGACATTCGCGCTGGGGCACCTCGGGGCCATCGCGTTCGTCGCGGCCGCCATACCGCCCCGACTGGTCGCGAGCGCCCAAGGCATCGGATCCGGCGTCCTCGGAGGAAGCGTCCATGCGGGCGTCCTCTTCGCCGCCGCGTGGGTCATCGGGTGGGCCGGGATCAGTGGCGCCTACACCATGTCGATGATGCTCGCTGCCATATCGACCGCGCTTGCACTGGTTTTGGCGAGAGTCTGGTCCGGCGGCCGGATCGTCCCCGGATAGCGCGTCAGAGTGATCAGCCCGCGAGGTCCGCGCGGTCCAGAGGTTCGATCCCCAGATCGGAAACCGGGTTGAACGCGCCCACCATCCCGCCAAGAAGCACGAAGGCGCGGCCTGTCCGGGTCTCCGCCATTTCGACAAGCTTGGGGTCGGGGCCAAGATCCGCCGCCGCCCGGCTCAAGACGCGGCCATAGGCGTCTGCGAAACGGATCGCGAGGGTGCGGAATTCCATGTCGCCGCGCAGGCGCGCCCGCACCAGCGCGGTGGTGATGTCGTCGGAGACCTCGCCGAGGACGGCGATCTCCGGCCCGCGCTCGCCCATACCGTAGCGGTGCCAGAGACTGGCGGGCGCATGCTCGAGCGTCAGGTCCTCCAGGTGCACCTTGTCCTCGGCAAGGGCCTTGGCCAAAGCGCTGGTCTGGCGCAGCAGGATCGCCAGATCGGGATCACCCGCCGCGGCCCGCACGGCCGAGTGCGCCCCGTTGAGCCCGGTGTCGTCATCCAGCGCCCGGGTGGCTGCCGTCCAGTTGACAGGCGCGCGGGCCACCGACCGGGGCAACTCGGCAAAGGGAAGCTCGGCGTTCGGCCCTGGATCGAGCAGCGGGAAGGGCGCCTTCGGCGGAGTCTGCGGCACCTCCATCAGCGGATTGAGCCGCGAGGTCCGGTCGATCATGTCGAGCATCCGCGCGGCCTTCTCCTCCAGCCCTTCGACACGCAGAACCACGTCTTCCATGACCTTGCGATCGCGCCGGAGCAGCTGTTGCGCAGATTTGCCGAGCAGGTCGGCCAGCGCCTCCGCGGTGGCAGGGGGCTTGGCCGCGAGTGCTGCGCGGGTGTTCTCGACCACGGCGGTCAGTTCGCGCACCGGACCGCCGATGTCGCTGTCGATCAGTTTGGACTGACGGCTCTGCAGATCGCCCAATGTCGACGAGAACGCATCGAGCGCGATGTGCAGGCGCTGGTTCGCCTCCTGCACCCCGGCCTGTTGCTGCGACAGGGTCTTGCCGATCCCCTGGTCCAGAAGCGCGCGGCTCTCCGTAAGGCCCGAGCGGACGTGATCCATGAGCGACATCTTCATCTCGGCCAGCGAGCTCAGTTCCGTCTCAATCGCAGCCGACAGGCGCGCGGTATCCTCGTTGAGACGCCGCTGCATGTTGGTGGACTGCGCCTCCAGCGCATCGGTCAGCCGCACGGTATCGTCGCGCAGATGCTGGTCGAGGCTGGCGCGCTGGCGTTCCAGCGCCGCGTCGAAATTCTCCAGCCGTGCCGCGATCCGTTCGTCGATCAGAACCACGCTCTCCAGCAGGACACGGTTCAGGCGGGAACTCATGTCCTCAAGCGTGCGCTCGAAGGTGGCCGCGGCCTGGTCGGACTGGTGCTCCACCCGCTCGCTGGCACGAACCAGACGGCCCTGGGTGGCAGCACTGAGCTGGTCGATACTGTCATTGAGGTTGGCCACGGTGGCCGCCAGCGCCAGCGCGCTTTCGCCCTGTGCCGCGATATTGTCGGACAGGTTCTCTGCCCGGCGCAGCAACGTGACCACGATCCACAGCATTGCAACCGGGCCGACGACCGCGAAGGCGAAGAACATCAGTTCAAGGGTGACGAGCGACTGGGTTCCTGCACCGGTTTCAAGCCGGGCCAGATATCCCATACCATAGGCAAAGACCGCGAGAATCCACACGACGGAGGCGACAATGGCGATCCTGGTCAGTGACATGGCCGCACCTTTGCGCCCCTGGACCCCCACAGATTCCCATTGCGCGCGCAGCCATGCAGCCGCCCGCGTACTCATTTCTGCCCAGCCTCGTCCTGCATCAGAGTGCTGCTCGCGCAGGTGCCTGAGGCCGTCATCCTTGTCTCCGGTATGATCGACCATGCCCTGAAAATCGCAGATTCAGGCTGATTTCGCAATCAGATATATTTGACGCTTAAGATCTCGTAGGAGCGCGTGCCGCCAGGTGTCTTCACATCGACCTGATCGCCCTCCTCCTTGCCGATGAGGGCACGGGCCAGCGGAGACTTCATGTTCAACCGTCCGTTGTCGATATCGGCCTCGGCTTCGCCCACGATCTGGTAGGTCTTTTCCTCGTCCGTATCCTCGTCGACGATCTCGACGGTGGCCGAGAACTTGATCGTATCGCCCGCGACCTTGGCGGGGTCGATGACGTCGGCACGGCTGGTGATGCTCTCCAGCTCCTGGATACGGCCTTCAATGAAGCTCTGACGCTCCCGGGCCGCGTGATATTCCGCGTTCTCCGACAGGTCGCCATGCTCCCGCGCTTCCGCGATCGCCTTGATCACGGCCGGGCGCTCCAGTTCCTTGAGGTTCTTCAATTCTTCGTTTAGCCGGTCATAGCCGGTCTTTGTCACCGGAACCTTTTCCATGGCCCCCTCTCACGTCATCGGCGCGTCCCCATCTGCACGCCATCCCAAAACGCATCCGAGCCGCGCCTTGGTCGGCGCAGCTCGGGACTGGTTCTAGCGTATACGCAGTGCCTCGCGACCGCAAGTCACCCTTGGGGCGATTTGCGCCAGAATGAGGCAATCTCGTCGATAGCCTCGATCGGCTCCGTGATCCCATGGCGTTCGCGGAAGTCGTGCACTGCCTGTGCGCACACATCAATCGCGTAGTCGTCAATGACGATGTACCCGCCCGGCACGACCTTCTCGTAGAGCGCATCGAGGATCGCCATGGTCGACGAATACATGTCCCCGTCCATGCGCAGAAGTGCCAGTTGCTCGACCGGCACTGTTGCCAGCGTGTTCTCGAAGTAGCCCTTCACGAAGCGGAGATTTTCGTCCAGCAGGTCGTAGCGCGCAAAGTTGCTCCGCACGGTTTCTTCGCTCACGGCCAGCACGTTGAACTTGTGGAACTTGGAGCCTGCGTCCTGCGGCACCTTGGGATCCGGCGGCGGCAGCCCCTCGAAACTGTCGCAGAGCCAGAGCTGCCGATCCTGCGCATCGTGCACTTTCAGCACCGCCTGCATGAAGATCGAGGCACCGCCGCGCCATACACCGGCCTCGAGGATGTCGCCGGGGATGCCCTCCTTGAGGATCGTCTCCAAAAGCGACTGCAGGTGGTCCAGCCGCTCCAGCCCGACCATCGTCTCGCCGAGTTGCGGCCAGTCATGCCCGCCAGCCCGCAGGCGCCGACGCTCCTCCACCGACTGGCCTGACGGGCGCATGGGCACCAGGCCAAAGGGCTTCAGCAGCGCACGCATCACGCCGCCATAGAACTGGAAGGACTTCTTATGAAGCTTGGCGTACTCGGGCACCGTCAGGTTCGCCTGCTCGTTGTCCACCCGGATGTTGTCCGTCAGGATCTGCTTCATCAGCCACAGGTAACGGTCTGAAATCGAGTTCATCGGTTTGCTCCAATGCATTCAGGCGGTGACACGGCCTTGCCCGGCTTCGTCAAGCGCTAGCGGCATATCCCTGAAGAGGCGCGACTTCCAGATCTCCCTCCGACATGGCCGCGATTGCCTGCGCTGCTGCCAGCGCGCCGGCCGCTGTGGTGTAGTAGGGGATCTTGCTGCGCAGCGAGATCGCCCGGATGTCAAAGCTGTCGCGGATCGACTGCGCGCCTTCGGTCGTGTTGAAGACCAGCACCACGCCGCCATCCTTCATGCGGTCGACGATGTTCGGACGGCCCTCGTAGACCTTGTTGATCCGGGTCGCGGGAACATCGTTGGCGTTCAGGTGGTCCGCCGTGCCGCCGGTCGCGATGATGTCGAAGCCGTTCGCAGCGATCAGACGCCCCGCCTCCGTGATCGCCTCCTTGTCTGCGTCACGGACCGAGATGAACACGGTACCTTCCGAGGGCAGCGGGGTGCCCGCGCCCAACTGGCTCTTCAGGAACGCCCGCGCAAAGCCGGTATCCAGCCCCATGACCTCGCCGGTGGAGCGCATCTCGGGCCCCAGCAATGTGTCCACGCCGGGGAAGCGCGCAAACGGCATCACCGCTTCCTTGACCGCCGTATGCGAAGTCTGCGGGTCAACGAGGTCGAACTTGTCCAGCGTCTCGCCCGCCATGACCCGCGCGGCGATTGCCGCGATGGGCGAGCCCACGGCCTTGGCCACGAAAGGCACGGTCCGGGAGGCGCGAGGGTTGACCTCCAGGACGTAGATATCCTCGCCCTTGATGGCGAACTGAACATTCATCAGGCCGCGGACTTCCAAGCCGAGCGCGAGCGCCTCGGTCTGGCGTTTCAGCTCTTCGACGATCTCTGCAGAGAGGGAGTGTGGGGGCAGAGCACAGGCACTGTCGCCCGAGTGCACACCTGCTTCCTCAATATGCTCCATGATGCCCGCCACGTGCACCCGCTCGCCATCGCAGAGCGCATCCACGTCCACTTCGACGGCGCCCGAGAGGTAGCTGTCGATCAGCACCGGGCTGTCACCCGACACCACGACGGCCTCGTTGATGTAGCGGCGCAGCTCATTGTCGTCGCGCACGATCTCCATGGCCCGCCCGCCGAGCACGTAGGACGGGCGGATCACCACCGGATAGCCTACCTGATTGGCGATGGTGAAGGCCTCGTCGCCCGTCGACGCGATGCCGTTGTGGGGCTGGCGCAGGTCCAGGTCGTGCAAGAGCTTCTGGAACCGCTCACGGTCCTCGGCGAGGTCGATGGCGTCCGGCGTGGTGCCCAGAATGGGGATCCCTGCCGCCTCCAGCCCGCGCGCAAGCTTCAGAGGCGTCTGACCGCCGAATTGGACGATCACACCGTGGAGCGTCCCGTTTTCCTGCTCGACCCGCAGGATCTCCAGCACGTTCTCCAGCGTGAGCGGCTCGAAGTAGAGCCGGTCCGAAGTGTCGTAGTCGGTCGAGACTGTCTCCGGGTTGCAGTTGATCATGACGGTCTCGTAGCCCGCCTCGGTCAGCGCATAACAAGCGTGGCAGCAGCAATAGTCGAACTCGATGCCCTGCCCGATCCGGTTCGGTCCGCCGCCGAGGATCACGACCTTCTTGGCCTCCGATGGACGCGCCTCGCACTCGACCTCGCCCGCCACGGGTGCCTCATATGTCGAGTACATGTACGGCGTCACGGCTTCGAACTCGGCCGCACATGTGTCAATGCGCTTGTAGCCCCCGACGATGTTGTGGGCATGGCGGATGCGGCGCACGCTTTCCTCGTTGAGGTTGGTCAGCTTCGCCAACCGCGCGTCGGAGAAGCCGAGCATCTTGAGTTTGCGGAGCTGTTCCGTGCCTTCCGGCAGGCCATTGGCCACCAGATGCGCCTCGACCGAGATTATCTCGTCGAAGCGTTCCAGGAACCAGCGGTCGAACTTGGTGGCAGCCTGGATCTCGTCCAACGTCAGCCCCTCGCGGATCGCCTGAGCGATCACGCGGATGCGGTCCGGGGTCTGCTGGTTGAGCGCGGCCACGACGGCGCGTTTGCGTTCTTCGTCGGTCTGGTCGCGGGTGACGCCCTCGATTTCGATCTCGTCGAAGCCGGTCAGCCCGGTTTCCAGCGAGCACAGCGCCTTTTGCACCGATTCGTGGAAGGTCCGGCCGATGGCCATGGCCTCGCCCACGGACTTCATGGCGGTGGTGAGTTCCGGTTTCGCGCCGGGGAACTTCTCGAACGCAAAACGCGGGATCTTGGTGACCACATAGTCGATGGTCGGCTCGAAGCTCGCGGGTGTGACGCCGGTGATGTCGTTGTCCAGCTCGTCCAACGTGTAGCCCACGGCCAGCTTCGCGGCGATCTTGGCAATCGGGAAGCCGGTCGCCTTGGACGCCAGCGCCGAGGAGCGCGAGACACGCGGGTTCATCTCGATCACCACGATCCGGCCCGTGTCCGGGTGGATGGCGAATTGCACGTTGGAGCCGCCGGTCTCGACCCCGATCTCGCGCAGGACGGCGATCGAGGCGTTGCGCAGCATCTGGTATTCGCGGTCGGTAAGCGTCAGCGCGGGCGCGACAGTGATGGAGTCGCCCGTGTGCACCCCCATCGGGTCGACGTTTTCGATGGAGCAGATGATGATCGCGTTGTCCGCCTTGTCGCGGACGACCTCCATCTCGAACTCCTTCCAGCCGAGAAGCGATTCGTCGATGAGGATCTGGCTGACCGGCGAGGCATCGAGGCCACCCCGGCAGATCGCCTCGTACTCTTCCTTGTTGTAGGCGACGCCGCCG
>JBCDID010000021.1:0-16641 GCA_038749355.1 Pseudomonadota bacterium
CGCTTGTTCGCCATCTCTGATCCTCCGTTTTCCTAAACATAACGGTGGACCAACTCAGCT
Source organism: Pseudomonadota bacterium (assembly GCA_038749355.1). Classification (GTDB taxonomy): domain Bacteria; phylum Pseudomonadota; class Alphaproteobacteria; order Rhodobacterales; family Rhodobacteraceae; genus Thermohalobaculum. The sequence goes on from JBCDID010000021.1 coordinate 61, forward strand.
GGGGAGGCTCAGTACCAGTTCCAGGCCTCGGGATTGATCGGCTCACCGACTGTGCCCAGCACGCGGAGGTCCGAGAGATCGTACTTCTCGACGAACTCGGTGCCCTGCCCCATCAGCGCCCGGATCGCTGTCGGTGCCGTGTAGAACTGGTTCACCTTGTGCTTCTCACACACGGCCCAGAAGCGTCCGGCGTCCGGGTAGGTCGGCACGCCTTCGAACATGACCGTGGCGGCCCCGTTCGCGAGTGGGCCGTAGACGATGTACGAGTGCCCCGTGACCCAGCCGACATCCGCCGTACACCAGAAGATGTCGCCCGGGTGGTAGTCGAAGACGATCTCGTGCGTCATTGCGGCATAGGTGAGGTAGCCGCCCGAGGTGTGCACGACGCCCTTGGGCTGGCCGGTGGACCCAGAAGTGTAGAGGATGAAGAGCGGGTCTTCAGCGCCCATCGGCTCCGGTGCGCACTCGTCCGAGGCGGCGGCCGCCAGCGCGTTGTAGTCGTGGTCACGGTCTGCCCAGGACACTTCTCCACCGGTGCGCTTGACGACCAGGCACTGCACATCGTCCGAGCAGTTGGCCAATGCCGCGTCCGTGTTCGCCTTCAGCTTCGTCACCCGACCGCCACGCGGCGCCTCATCTGCGGTGATGATGACCTTAGCCTCGCAGCCGTTGATCCGGGCGGCCAGCGCGTCGGGCGAGAACCCGGCGAAGACGATGGAATGGATCGCCCCGAGCCGGGCGCAGGCGAGCATCGCGTAGGCTGCCTCCGGGATCATGGGCAGGTAGATGATCACCCTGTCGCCCTTGCTGACACCCAGCCCTTTCAGGACATTGGCCATCCGGCAAACGGAACGGTGCAGTTCGCGATAGGTGATGTGGCGTTCGGGATCCTGCGGATTGTCGGGCTCCCAGATGATGGCCGTCTGATCACCGCGACTGTCGAGGTGGCGGTCGATGCAATTGGCCGAGACGTTCAGGACACCGTCCTCGAACCATTTGATCGAGACCTGGCCCAGGGTGAAGTCCACATCCTTGACCTTGGTGAAGGGCTGGATCCAGTCGAGGCGCTGGCCTTGCTTGGCCCAGAATGCCTCCGGTTCCGAGATCGATTGCGCGTAGAGCTCGCGATACCCGGCGGCATCAACATGCGGCTTGCGGGCGCTGCTTCCGGTATCAACAAGTGTCGCGGCGTCGGTCGTCTGTCTTTGGTCGTTGGGCATGTCGTCCTCTCCTTATCCAGACGCCTCCTCAACCCTGGTCTGGTGAGGTGGCGACTCGCCATCGTTCTTGTAAATTTGAAGCTCCTATAGTGTAAAAAATACCAGAAGTCATTGATTTATTTGACTATTTAGTGTCAATGATTTTTAGATTTGGGACTCTATTTGTAAATCTCCGGGTGCCGGCAGACAATTTTTCAAGTGTTTCCAGCCAACTAGCCCTGTCTGAAATTGACAGCTTGTGAGTCTGCGTCGCGGCACCGCTCGCGGGATTTTTTCGCAGTTGCACAATCTTCGTCTGACGTTGGGTAAGTTTCCGGGTGCTTGGCGGGCTGTCCCGGTCGGTCGCTTTATCGGCGCGGCCGACGAAACGCCCGTCCCTGTTGCCAACGAAGCGTGTTGCGAAATGATCAACCCGGCGTGCCCTTGTTGGCCGGATGCCTTCTGGACAGCCGGTCCACGTGACCTCAATCGAGGCCGACTGGTCAGTTCAGAAGCCTGCTGAGTCTCGTCCGGCAGCACCGCTCAAAGCGCTCGACGTCCTACTGCGTCGACCCCGCGCATCTACTCAATGGACCGTTCGAAGTCAGGAAGTCCCAGCGGAGCATCAGTGCGTCATCCGACAATCGCATGCCCAGCGTGTAGCCGATCACCGTGTCCTCGCCGCACCGTGCTTGTGCACCGGTGAACAGCTCGTTCTCGAGGGCCTCGACCGGAAACCACTCGAGACTGCAGAACGTCTCCCCCTGGCGTATCCAATCGGGTCCGATCTCGAAGGGTTGCGCCCTGACCGTGCCGCCCGACTTGATTGGTGCGCCGGAGCACTGATCTGCTGTGCCCCACGCGCCGTAGAACGCGGCGCGATCGTCCGCGATGGCGGGAAAGGCGAACAAGGCAAGCATGACAGCGCGAAACATGCCGAACGCCTAACCGAGACATGGGCGGCCGACCAGTCACTTCAGCTTGATTGCGAGGGGCGCTGGAGGCCGGTGAACAGCAGTCCCCGACACCGATTGTGTCGATAAGTGCACGAAGACCTGATCCAGTCGTGATTCGCGGCATCCGGGTCCGAGACTGTATGTAGGGGACAAGCTACGCCGACCTGGGCTCCGTCTCTGCATGCCTGCCGAGTGCGCGGCACAGTCGGCCAATGCAAGGGAGTCGCTATCATGCTTGCGTCCGGAACCTTTCCGAGATCACTTGTTGCAGCGGTCATCATGCTGCTGTCCGCCCACTGGATCGCGGCCACGAACGCCGAGGCGGCAGACCTTCCGGCCCACGTCATCAAGGAGTTCGGCACCCCGCCAGCCATCCCCGAGGGTCCGTTGTCGGACGAGGTGCGCGCTGCCGTGGACACCGCCTTCGTCGAGGCCATGGAGCGCGGCCATTGGGACACGGCTCAGGGTGAGGCGTTGGACGTCATCTCCAAGTCGAGCGATCCACGCCTCGGCTGGCTGATCAGCGATCTCATGAGGTTCGTGAATGGTCCCCGCCTGAACGCCGACTTGGTCGAGGCCGCGTCGACCCTCTTCGGCAAACCCCTGGAGACCCGGAACGGGTGGGGTGTGGTCACCGATCACCTGATGGCCTGGGACATTCCTGCCCCGCCCGACTACCTGCGAGTGAAACGTGCGATCTTCACCGGTGCCCTGCCCGGCTGGGACCGGATCTTCGTCGAGGGCGATGTCGACTGGCGTCTGGTGTCCTGGGGAGGTGTGCTGATCGACAACCGCGCCTATGACACCACGGACGAGGAATGCAATTGCATCCCCGCCGCTGACAACCCCGAGGTCTCAACCGCCGAGGACGCCACGTGGCTGAAGGACGACGACGTTGTCTTCGGTATCGAGGTCAATGGCGAGTACCGCGCCTATCCGCGTCGCATCATGGAGGTGCGAGAGATGGTGAACGATACGCTGGGCGGGCGGGACCTTGGCATCCCGTACTGCACGCTCTGCGGCGCCGCGCAGGCCTATTTCACCGATGGACTCGCAGAGGGGATCGAGCGTCCCATCCTCCGAACGTCAGGGCTCCTCAGCCGCTCGAACAAGGTGATGTACGACCTCCAGACCTACTCGGTTTTTGACACCTTCCTGGGCACGGCGCTTACCGGTCCGCTGGCGGAGAAAGGTGTGCAGTTGGCGCAGGCCACTGTCGTGACAACGGATTGGGGAACCTGGAAACGGGAACACCCTCAGACCACTGTGTTGCTGGAGCGTTACGCCCTGGGCCGTGACCCGGATTTCCGGAACGGACGGGATGCCGACGGCCCGATTTTCCCGGTTGGCGATGTGGACCCGCGTCTCCCCGTGCACGAGGACATCATCGGCGTTGTGGCAGCCTCCGGCACGCCGATTGCCTTCCAGCGCAGCAAGGCGTTGCTCGCCCTGCGACAGGGAGAGAAAATTGCGTTCGAGAACGTTCAACTGCGGCTTGATGCAGGGGGGATCAGAGCTGTGGGCGACGACGGGCAGGATCTGGGGAGCCATGAAGCGTTCTGGTTCGCCTGGTCGCAGTTCCACCCCTCCACCTCCCTTTGGCCCATGTAGCGGGTTGAAAGGATCGGCCTGGACCGGGCCGCCCGCTCCACCGCTGATCGGCGGGGCGAGCAGGCTTCCGCCGTGCCTGTCTGCCCTCTACTTCATCTGAGCGGGTAGGTATAAGGCGATTTCCGGGAACAGGATCAGCAGGCCGAGGCATGCCGCCATGGCAAACCAGAACGGCAGCACGCCCTTGAAGATGGTGCCCATTGGCACATCCCGCGCCACGCCCTTCACGACGAAGACGTTGATGCCCACGGGCGGCGTGATCAGCCCCATCTCGATCACGATCACCGCGATCACGCCGAACCAGATCGGGTCGAACCCGAGCCCGGTGATGATCGGGAACACGACCGGCAGGGTCACCACCAGCATCGCCAGCCCGTCAAAGAACATGCCGAGGATCACATAGCCGAGCAGAATCAGGAGCAGCGTTCCATAAGGCCCCAGACCCAGCTCCTGCAGACCCAAGACCAGTGTCTCCGGAATATGGGTCAGCGCGAGGAACGGTCCGAAGATGTGCGCCCCGATGATGATCAGGTAGAGCATCGCCGTCATGGTCACGGTCTCGGTAAGAATGCCCGGCAGGCGGGTGACCGACATGGCCCCCGTGACCACGGCGAGCACCAGCACCATGGTCGCGCCCACGCCTGCTGCTTCGACAGGGGTGAAGACGCCAAGATAAATCCCTCCGATAGACGCGAGGATGACGCCCACCAGCGGCAGTGAGTGCAGAGTGGCCAGCAGCTTTTCCTGCATGGAGGTGTTCGGCCCAGCCGGACCTTCCTCGGGCCGGATCGCGGTGATCGCCATGACCACCAGGACGAAGAGGCCCGCCAGCAACAATCCGGGTAGGATGCCCGCGATGAAGAGCTTGCCGATGCTCTCCTCGGTCAGGATGGCGTAGAGGACGAAACCGGTGGAAGGCGGGATCAGGATGCCCAGCGTGCCGCCTGCGGCAACGGCACCGGTGGCAAGCCCATCCGCGTAGCCATAGCGCTTCATCTCCGGCAGCGCTACCTTGCCGATGGTGACCGCGGTTGCAACCGATGACCCGCTCACGGCAGCGAAGGCGGCGCATCCCGTGATGGTCGATGCAGCCAGCCCGCCCCGAAGGCGACCGACCCAGGCATGGGCGGCGCCATAGAGACACTGCGAATACCCCGCCGCGCCCGCAATGTTCCCCATCAGGACGAACAGTGGGATCACCGACAGCCCGTATGCGGTCACCGAGGAGTAGGTCTCGGATGACATGGTGGCGATCGCGGCCCGCTGCCCGTCGATCACCCAGATCCCGCCGAACCCGACGACCAGCAGTGCCATGCCCACGGGCATGCGGATGATCAAAGCGACGAAGAGTGCCGCGATCCCGAGGACGCCGATCAGTGTCTCACTCATAGCCCGACATCCCCCGTTTGAACTGCAACCAAAGCTGCAACGCCAGGACCAGAACGAAGAAGCTCATGCCAATCGAGATTGCCCCGTAGGCAATCCAGACCGGGATCTCGAGCATGTTGGTGACATCCTCGTATTCATGGGCGTCCAGCGCCTTGTCGGCGGCCTTGCGGATCAGCAGCGCCAGCACCACGATCCCGATGACACGCGAGACCAGATCACAGATGAACCGGCCGGCTGCGCCGAGATGCCTGTCGAAGATGTCGACCCGGATGTGCTGACCGGTCATTGCGGTATACGGCATGGCCAACATGACGACGACCGCCATGCCCTGCTCGACGATCTCCTGGCTGCCGAGGATCGGCTGGCCCAGGAGATAGCGGAAGAAGACCGAGATCGAGACCAGAGCCATGATTCCGAACAGGGCCAGCCCGCCCCCTAGGGCCGCATAGCGTAGGATACGCTCGGGAAGGGTCTCCTCCCGAGCGGCTTGGGGTGCGGGCGCATCCATCGGATCTACTGCCGCAGGGCCGCGGCCCAGTCCTCGGCGCCAAGTTCCGAGATGACTTCACCGGCCAGAACTTGGCTTGCGGAGTTGAACTCGGCGGCGGCTTCCGGGGTGAGGTCGATGATCTCACCGCCGCCCGCAGCATATGCTTCCAGCGCCTTGGTCGCCGCGTTGTCCATGATCTGGCGACCGCTTTCCGAGATGTCCGCGCCGGTCATGCCGGTCAGTTTGTCCTGGGTCGCACCGTCCAGATCCTCCCAGCTGTCGCGGTTCATGACCAGCATGAACATGGAGTTGGTGGCGTCCATGCCGCGCACCACGTACTTGCTGACCTCGCCGAGCTTGAAGCTCTTCAGCACCGAGGCATCGACCAGAACGCCGTCAATCACACCGGTCTCCATGGAGGTGTAAACCTCGGTGATCGGCTGCGAAACCGGGGTGGCGCCCCAGGCCTCGACGACCCGGCCCGTGTTTTTGGAGGGGATGCGGATTTTCAGACCCTTGAGGTCGGCGAGCGAACGCACCGGCTTCTCCGCCATCAGCAGCACGGCTTCCTGAGCGTTCCAGAGCCCGAGAAGCTTGGTGCGGCGGAACTCCTTCTTCAGCATGTCGATGTTTGCCCAGACCGCGCTGGTTGGCGTCTTGGCCTCCGGCACCACACCCGGCAGTTCGACCATCAGGGTCTTCTTGAACTGGGATGCCGTGTAGCCGGGCAACGCGTAGACGATGTCCGCCACCCCGTCGACGACGCGGTCGTATTGCTTGGCCGGACCCTTGCCAAGCTCACCGCCCGGATAGACACGGATCGTGGTCGCGCCGCCGGTGGCCTCGGACAGTTGCTTGGCAAGCGGTAGGAACATCTGGTTGTGCAGGTGGTACTTTGTCGATGCGAAATGGGCGAGCTTGAGCTCGTCGGCCTGCGCGGCAAAGCCGGCCACGGCGATGGCAGTCGCGGCAAGAATGGGCGTCAGTCTCATCTTTCTTCCTCCTGAGCGAGTGGTCTTGTGGTTCTTTGGGCATGTTGCGGTCCGGTCAGTGCGAACCGGTGCGCGCGATGGCGATGTTGAGCAGGACCTGGCGTTTCTCTTCGGTCGCAACCTTGATGGCGCGGTCGAGGGCTGCGGGCAGATCGGGCCCTTCGGTCACCGTTTCCGTGTAGGCACGGCTGGCCTCAGCGGTCTTGGTAAAGTCGGGGCTGGGGCGGAGCGATGTCAGAGGGACGTCGTTCGACCTCGTGGCCAGCCCGCCCTTGTAGAGACCCTCAACCGAATGGCGCACGGCACCCCATTCCTCGTTGTTGAGGACCAGCGTGATGACCGGCAGGTCCAAAGCCTCGGCGACCTGATGGCAGGCGGTCGGGTTCGCGAACATGTACGACCCGTCGCCCATGGTGGCGAAGATCAACCGCTCGCGGTCGGCCAGCTGCCCTCCCAGAGCGGCAGGCAGACCCCAGCCGAGCCCACCCGAGTGAGGTTCCTGGAAATAGCTTTGGCAGTCGTCCAGCATCAGCGGCGGCAGCGGGCAGCCAAGCTCGTGGAATACGCTTGCCTTGCGGTCCTGTGCGCGGATCGCCCGGCCGAGGCACAGGCTGACCCATTCCTTGGACATCGGACTAGTGCACCCGGCCTCGGCGTTCTTCGTGACGGCGTCGCGATTGGCCTCGGCCCGAGCGGTGATGCGCTTGCGCCGGGCCTCGACCACGTTCGTGTAGTGCCCCACGCCGTTCATCGCCTCCTTCAAGGCAGGGATGATCCGCGTGATCTCGCCCCCCAACGCGATATCAGCGCGGAAGTTCCGCACCGGTGTGGAGCGCGCGAACAACGGATCGGGGCCTGCGTGGATGATGGTCGCGTCCGGATTGGGAGCCGCCTTGTCCGGCCACCAGGGCGCCAGCGCGTTCAGCACCAGAACCTCATCGGCCTCGCGCAACAGCTCGTCCGCCGACCATTCAACATGGCAGGGCGAGGACATGGGGATCGCGATCTGATTGGCCCAATAGTGCGAGACGGGGATCGCCCATGTCTCGACCAGTTCGGTCAGCGTGTCGAAGGCCTCCTTCGAGCCCGCCCCGCGCTGGGCGATGATCAGCGGGTTCTTGGCCTGAGCCAGCAGGTCTGCGGCCTTTGCCAGCGCGTCCGGGTCCGGGACCGTCTTCACCGCTGCCATCCGCGAGGGCTGATCCAGCCCCTCGGGCGGGGTCTGCTCGCAAAGCACTTCACGCGGCAACGACATATAGATGGGGCCTGTCGGCGTGGAATTGGCAATGGACCATCCACGATCAAAGAGCTCGGGAAGCTGCTCGGGGAACCGGAGTTCATAGTCCCACTTGCACGCCTCCCGCACCAGCGCGGTCTGGTCGAACATCTCCTGTCCCCAGCCGATTGGAACCGTGCGCGCGCCGAAGCGGTCGCTCTCCATGACGGGAGTGCGGCCCGACATCAGCAGCATGGGGATCTGGTCGCAGGCCGCGTTGATGACCCCGGTCGCGCCGTTCGACAGCCCGACATTCGTATGCAGCATCACCGACTGGATCTGACCGGAGATCTGATAGTAGCCATGCGCCATACCGACCGCGACGTGTTCGTGCGGCACCGTGATGGCGTTGGGCAGATCGATCCCCTTGTCGCGGGCCTCGATCAGGCCCTCGATGATCGGCGGGAAGTCGGTCCCGGAATTGGCAAAGACATAGTCGACGCCCAGCGCTTTCAGCTTGCCGAATAGCGCGCCACCGGCGGTGACCGTGTCAGTCTTCTCGGAGTCTTTGGCCATTTCAATCTCCTTCCGACGGATCAGCTGGCTGCCGATGCGGCGTGGCTTTTCAGGGTGATCAGGGATGCGAGGGCGGCGTTCAGGGGTGCGCGCAGACCAGCGGCAGCGGCCTGGCGGGCGACTTCGCCGCAAAGGCTGTCAATCTCGGTGCCGCGTCCGGCTTCCAGGTCCTGCAACATCGAGGGCTTGTGTTCAGTGTGATGGGCCAGGGCATGGGCGACCTGTTCACGGACCGCGCCCTCATCCGCCTCGATGCCTTGAGCCTGTGCCACGGTAATGACCTCGGCGACGACCTCGTGCAGCAGATCGACCATGCCCGGGCCGTCGTTCAGCAGTCCGACACGAGCCCCTGTCAGGCCGGCGCAGGCATTCATGGCACAGTTGAAGGCCGCTTTCTGCCAGATGATCTGATCGGCTTCGTCGGTGTGGCTGAGGGTGAACCCCGCGACATCGACAGCGGCACTCTGCGCGAAGGCGTCGCCTGCCGGGTCGAGCGCCCGGAACACGGTCTAGCCCTTGCCCTGTGTCGCCACATGACCCGGTACGACCATGCGCCCAGGCATCAGAGTGCAGCCATAGAGCACGTGCGTGCGGGGGACATGCCGGGCTATGCGCTCGGCGTTCCCCAGCCCGTTCTGGAGGGTCAGCACATAGGCACCGGCCGCGATATGCCCGGCTATTCCTTCAAGAGCCGCAGCGGTGTGGGTGGTCTTGGTGAGCAGCACAATCAGGTCGGGCGTCTCTGTCGCTTCGTCCGGGCGTAGGGCGGGAAGGCGGATCACCTCGCGCCCATCAGGCCCGTCCAGTATCAGGCCGTTCGACTGGATCGCGGCCAGATGCTCGGCATTGATATCCCAGAGCGCCACATCCCGGCCGCCACGGGCCAGAAACCCGCCGATGACCGAGCCCAGGGCTCCTGCTCCGAGAATAGCGGTGCGCATGCTGGACGCCTCAGATCGGGTAGTGCTGGCCGGGGTCCTCGATGGTGATCCAGCGCAGCTCTGTGAAGGCATCGACCGCGGCGGTCCCGCCGAACCGGCCATACCCGCTCGCCTTCGTGCCGCCGAACGGCATTTGAGCTTCGTCACCGACTGTGGGGCCGTTGATATGGGCGATCCCGGTCTGCATCCGCTTTGCGATCTCGAGCGCGCGCGGAATGTTGCGGCTGAAAACCGCGCCAGTCAGGCCGTACTCGGTATCGTTGGCGATCTCGAGCGCCTGTTCCTCGTCGCTGGCCCGGATCAGCGTGGTGACGGGACCGAAGCTTTCTGCCGCGTAGATGTCCATGTCCTTGGTGACACCTGCGACGATCGTGGCAGGCATGATGGTGCCCTCGGCAGGTGCGCCTCCGGTCAGCACCTCCGCCCCCTTTGCGACGGCGTCTTCGATCAGTCTGGCGACGTGGTCGATGGTGTCACGGTCGACGACCGAGGCAATGTGCACCTGTTCGTTGGGCAATCCGGTCTTGAGCGCTGCCGCACGCTCGGCGAAGCGCGCCGTGAAGGCGTCGTAGATCTCGTCGACAACGATCACCTTCTCGGTCGACATGCAGATCTGACCCTGGTTCATGAAGGCCCCGAAGATGGCCGCGTTGACGGCACCTTCCAGATCGGCGTCTTCCAAGACGATGAGGGGGGCCTTGCCTCCCAGCTCCAGAAGGCAGGGCTTCAGATGCTTGGCCGCGCGTTCGGCAATGATCTGGCCGACGCGGGTGGAGCCGGTGAAGTTGATCCGTCGCGTCAGCGGGTGATCGATGAGGGCGCCCACCACCTCCGGACCATCCTCGGCGGAATGGGTGACGATGTTCAGCACACCCTTGGGCAGCCCGGCCTCGACCATGCAATCACCGATCAGACGGTGAATCCCGGGGCACTTCTCGGAGGCTTTCATGACCACGGTGTTCCCGCAGGCCAGCGGCATGGCAAAGCTGCGCACGGCCAGGATCACCGGGGCGTTCCAGGGAGCCATGCCCACGAGCACACCGCAGGGCTGGCGATAACCCATGGAGAGCGTGCCGGGTTTGTTGGCCGGGATGATCTCTCCCTTGATCTGGGTGGTCATCGCGGCCGCCTCGCGAAGCATGTTCGCGGCCAGCATCACGTTGAAGCCGATCCAGGGCGCCGTGCCACCGGTCTCCGCCGCGCCGAGGGCCACGAATTCAGGCGCCTTCGCGTCCAGCGTCTCGGCGCATTTTGACAGGATCGCCCTGCGTTGCGCGGGCCCCATGGCGGCCCATTCTGGAAAGGCGCGATGCGCCGCCTGCACCGCCGCATCGACATCGGCTGCGCCTCCCGCGGCGGCAGTGGATGCCGTCTCAGCCGTGACGGGTGACTTGCGCACGAAGGTCCCACCATCAGCAGCGGGCGCGTCTTCGTTGTCGATCAACAAATTGATCTCGTTCACGGCATCCTCCATATCTTCTTTTTCAAGATTGATATCTTAAAAAATGAGATTAATCAACTCTTGTCATGATCCCCGCACAACCGGCAGAACAGGGTAGGAGTAAGGAACGCGCGCATGAGCACCCCATTGAATGCCTCCGTGTTGAAGGGCTTTGAAATCCTGGGTCTATTTTCCGAGGGCGCGCCCGAGATCTCGACCGCCACCGTCGTCGAGGGGCTGGGGATGAACACAGCGACCGCGCACCGCTTCCTGATGTCACTGGAGGAATGCGGAGCCCTGATCAGCACCCGCCGGGGCCATTTCATGCTTGGTCCTCGAGTCGAGGAGCTCGGACGACTGGCGGAAGTCTCAAACGGCTGGTCGGCTCTGGTTCAGCCGAAGCTGGAGGCATTGAGCAAGGATCTGGGCGAATCCGTTATGGCCTGCCGCTTGTCCTCGAATGGCCCGGTCTGCGTGGCCGTCGCCCATTCCCAGCAAACCATCTCGGTGAACATTCGCCTTGGCACCCTGCTGCCGCTGCACCTGAGTGCGCAAGGTAAGCTCTGGCTCGCCGACATGCCTGAGGCGTCCAGGTCGCGGAAGCTGAAGTCACTGCCCGTGCTCGGTCCGATTGCCCCCGACATAGAGGCTTTGAACGCGGAGCTTGCCACCATTCGGAAGCAAGGCTTCGCCCTGAACCTTGGTGACAATGAACCCGACATCGCCGCCGTTTCCATCCCGTTGCGTGACAGGACCGAGCGGATGTGCCTGTCCCTTTCTGTCTTTGGATTGCTGAGCCGCTTCGACGATGCATTCATAGAGCGATGCAAGAAGACGCTTCATCTGGCGGCGGCGGAAGTGCACGAGCTGCTCTGATCCAAACTCTCTGGCATCCAGAGGTCGAGGACTTCCGAGAGGTGCGAACCTCGGACGTTTGGAACCCGGCCATCCACCTCCAAGTTGCAACCGACTCGCATTCGCGCAATCTCTTGCAGATGCCACAGTGCACAGTTTCGCAATCGCCGACCGACCCGGACTTCGTCCAGAACCCGTACTCGGCCTATCGTGCATTCCGCGAACAAAGGGTGTTCTGGTGGGAGGCCTACGGCATGTGGGTCTTCCCCCGCTTTGCCGACGTCGATGCCATCTTCCGCGACCGGCGTTTCGGGCGGGAGATCCTGCATGTGGCAACGCGGGAGGAGTTGGGCTGGGATCCGACCCCTGCGCATCTCGAGCAATTCTATGCGTTTGAGGCGCACTCGCTGCTGGAGAAGGAACCGCCGGACCACACCAGGCTGAGATCTCTGGTGAACCGCGCCTTCGTGCATCGGCGGATTGATGCCCTGCGTCCGCGGATCGGTCACTTGGCGCGGGAGCTCGCCTCCAGTCTACGAGAGGGAGACGATCTGATCGAAGCCTATTGCACCCCGATTCCGCTGACGATCATCACGGAGCTGCTCGGGGTGCCTATTGAGATGGCCCCCCAGCTTCTGGAATGGTCGCACCGCATGGTCGCCATGTACCAAGCGCGCCGAGACCGCGAAATCGAAGATGCAGCGGTCAGCGCAACGCTGGAGTTCTCAGCCTATATGCGCGGCTGGATCGAGAGCCGGCGCCGGGCCCCCGGCGAGGATCTTCTCAGTGCGCTTATTGCGGCAGAAGAGGTGGGCGACCGTCTCTCGATGGAAGAGTTGATCGTGACATCGATCCTGCTGCTGAATGCTGGTCACGAAGCGACGGTCCACGCACTTGGCAATTCCATCTGGACGCTTGCGCGCGACAATGCGCGGATCGATGTTGCCAACGCGCCAAATGCCGTCGAAGAGCTGCTCAGGATCGATCCACCGCTCCATATGTTCACCCGATATGTTCTGGAGGATCTGGAATGGGGTGAGATCGCGTTGCGTAAAGGCCAGCAGATCGGCCTGCTGATCGGCTCGGCGAACCACGACGAACGGGTTAACCCCAATCCCGGGACGCTCGACCTGCACAGATCGAAACCGCGCCATGTCTCGCTCAGCGCGGGTCTGCATTTCTGCGTTGGGGCGCCGCTTGCTCGGTTGGAGATGGAGGTCGGTCTGACGACCCTGTTCGATGTGCTTGGCCCGGATGTGCGGCTCTCGGCGGGACCCTACCGGAACACCTATCACTTTCGCGGGTTGTCCGAGCTGCGTCTGGGATCGCAAGAGGCGTCCGCGTGATGGCCAAACCCCGTATCATCTGCGTCGGTGCCGCGCACTGGGACCTGATCGCCCGGTCCGACCGCAAACTTTCGATGGGGGACGACGTCCCGGGCCATATCCTGCAACGGCCAGGAGGCGTGGCCCTGAACGTGGCCCTGGGCGTTGCTGCACGCGGAGTGGCGACGGGCCTGATTTCCGTTTTGGGTGAGGACGATGCAGGTGCATCCCTGATTGGCCTGGCCGAGGCTGCGGGTGCGGACTGCGCAGGTATCCTGAGGATCAAAGGCGCCCCCACCAGCCGCTACTTGGCAATCGAGAACGCCGAAGGAGACCTGTTCGCCGCCGTTGCCGATGTGGATCTGCTGGAGACCCATGCGTCGGCGGTCATTGAACAGTGTGAGCGCGCCGTGTCTGAAGCCGACGTTCTGTTCCTGGACGCCAACCTTCCCGAGTTCGCCATCGAGAAGATTGCCAGCCACGCCGCCGCCAGTGGGGTCGAGATCGTGGCCAATCCCGTGAGCCCTGCGAAGTCGGCCCGGTTGAAGTCCCTGCTTTCGGAAGCGTACTCACCGACAATTGTTGCCAACCTTGCCGAGGCAGACGCGCTGTTGCAAACCACAGTGACAAACGCCCCGGACGCAGCCAGCGCACTGTTGGCTCATGGCGCGGGGACGGCGCTTGTCACGGATGGCGCGCGCCCGGCAGCACTTGCCACCCCTGAAGGCGTGGTGGTCTCGACGCCTCCTGCATTGAGCGGAGCTGTCTCAGTTACAGGAGCCGGGGATGCTTTCCTAGCCGGATATCTTGCATTCCCTGGGAGACAGAGCAATCCCGAGGCAGCACTTGCAACCGCGCTGCGAGCGGCCGCGGAACATATGACGGTGGGCTGATGACAATGGAACTACCCCTGCAGATATCGGAAACTGTCGCGGAGGCGCTGGCCAATGGCACCGCCGTGGTCGCACTGGAATCAACCATCATCACCCACGGTCTGCCGCATCCGAGGAACCTCGAGACCGCGCGGGCAGTCGAAGCTGTGGTTCGCGATAACGGCGCTGTCCCTGCAACCATCGCCGTTATCGATGGTGCGTTGCGGGTTGGGCTGGACGATGCCGGGCTAACGTGGCTCGCGGGTGCCGGCGACGTACGCAAGCTCTCCCGTGCTGATATGGTGGCCGCAATCGTCGATGGCGCGACAGGCTCAACCACAGTGGCCGCGACCATGATCGGGGCCCACCTTGCCGGGATCCAGACATTCGCGACGGGCGGCATCGGCGGCGTACATCGAGGGGCGGAGCTGTCGTTCGACATCTCGGCTGACTTGCAGGAACTGGCACGCACGCCGGTGAACGTGGTCGCAGCGGGCGCGAAGGCGATACTCGATCTGCCCAAAACGCTCGAGGTTCTGGAAACGCTGGGAGTCCCCGTCATCGGATATGGCACGGACGACTTCCCCGCCTTTTGGTCGCGCGCAAGCGGATTGCCTGTGCCCATCCGGATTGACGAGGTGGAAGATATCGCACGCGCGCATCGGCTGCGCGCGGCCATGGGGCTGGAAGGTGGGCAACTCATCGCCAACCCGATCCCGGAGGACGCGGAGATTGCGTTGGAGGAGCTGCAGCCGCACATCGATGCAGCGATTGCCCAGGCGGAGGCGAACGGGATTGCGGGCAAAGACGTCACACCCTTCCTGCTCTCACAGATCCTTCAGTCCACCGAGGGCCGGTCACTGGAGGCGAATGTCGCGCTGGTGAAGAACAACGCGGCGCTTGCCGCGCGTATCGCTGTCGCGTTGTCTCGGATGACCTGAGCGCCTGCAAGAAGCCGGCACGCCGCCGAGGCGAGTCCTGCCCGACGCGATGTCGGGCATAGACTGGACCATTCGGCCGGGGTGGATAAGACTGGTCCCACGCCAGATCCTTGAGGCCTCGATGAAGAAACTGACAACGACAACGATAGGCTCGTTCCCGAAACCGAGTTACGTGCCGGTCCGTGACTGGTTTGACGCCAGCCGCGACGCGACCGGAATGAACGACCCCACTGTGACATCGAACTATGCTGTTTCAAGCGAGGATGAGCCGCTTTTTGTGCGTGCTGCGCAAGAGGTGCTCGACGCGCAGGTTGCCGCTGGCATCGACATCCCGACGGACGGTGAGGTGCGGCGCGAGAACTACATCCATTACCATTGCCGCCATTTGGCAGGGTTCGACTTCGAGACACTCGAGAGGCGGATCCTTCGCGACGGCGCCTATGAAACCGACCTGCCGGCGATCCGGGGCGAGATAAGAAGCGATAAGCCCGGCTACAGCGTCCACGATTGGAAAGTCGCTCAGGAACTCTGTGACCGCCCCGTCAAGGTAACGCTGCCCGGACCGCTGACGATCATGGATACCACGGCTGATTGCCACTACGGCGACCGCAAACGACTGAATGCGGCGCTGGCAGAGACGGTCAATCAGGAGGTGCTGGCATTGGCCGCAGCGGGCTGCCGCTACATTCAAGTGGACGAACCGCTGTTCGCACGGCAAGTCGAGGATGCGCTGGAGTTCGGGATGGAGGGGCTTGAGCGCTGCTTTCACGGCGCTCCAGAGGGTGTCACGCGGGTTGTCCATATGTGCTGCGGTTACCCAGAGCACCTGGACGACGAGGTCTACAAGAAAGCAGATCCGGACAGCTACGCGCGGTTGTCGGCTGCGGTCGACGAGGCGGAGTTCGATCAGCTTTCCATCGAGGATGCGCACTGCCAGAATGATCTGACGCTTCTTGAGCGCTATCGGACCAAGACCATTATCTTCGGTGCCGTTGCGGTTGCCCGCAGCCGCGTCGAGACCGTGGACGAGATTGCCGAGCGGATCGGTTCCGCGTTGGAGCGTATTGACCGAGACCGGTTGATCATCGCACCGGATTGCGGTTTGGGTCTGCTGACCCCGGAATTGGCGTCGGCCAAGCTCGGCGTGATGTGCGAGGCTGCTGCGATCGTGTGACGGCGGCGGGTGTGGGACGCGAATCTGGGCGCGGCAGGGTCGGGTCTCGTTGCGCGATAGCTACGCGAGATCATCCCATCGTGGTGTCTACAGGATCTGGCTCAGGAACTCGCGGGTTCGCGGGTCGGACGCCTCGGTGAAGAAGGTCGCCGGGGGGCCATGCTCCACGATCACCCCGCGATCCGTGAAATAGATGTGGTCGGCGACCTCGCGGGCAAAACCCATCTCGTGCGTGACCAGAACGCAGGTCATTCCGTCCTCGGCAAGCTCGCGGATGGTGACCAGAACCTCTTTGACGGTCTCGGGATCCAGCGCCGCCGTCACCTCGTCAAAGAGCATGACATCAGGGTTCATGGCGAGGCTGCGTGCGATGGCCACCCGTTGCTGCTGCCCGCCGGAAAGCTCACCCGGATAGGACTCCTCCTTACCCTGCAACCGCACCTTGGCGATCAGCTTGCGGGCCCGGGCCTCCACCTCCGCCTTGTCCTGCTTCAGCACCTTCAGCGGCGCCATCATGATGTTCTCGAGCGCCGTCTTGTGCGGGAAGAGGTTGTACTGCTGGAAGACCATGCCGACCTTCTTGCGCAGCTCCAGCTTGTCGAG
>JBCDID010000022.1:0-16277 GCA_038749355.1 Pseudomonadota bacterium
CCCAAGAACCCAGACCGGCTTGGGCTCGGCCCGCGCATCCTGATAGCCACACATCACCATTCGTCTTGGGTCTTCGTCGGTAGATGGCACAAGGGTCTGGGCAGATGGTTGGATGAGGCTGATGAAAGCTCAGTGTCCGCCACAGGAGAAGACACCGATTTCTGGATGCCACCGCCTGCTTATCCAGATGCATGAAAGGAAACAGCCATGGCGCCGCCAGCACTAAGCATCTACTCTGACAAAGTTGCGGAAGGTATCGCAGAAGATGAAACTGGAAGCGCTATGGGTGAATTCTTGGCCTCATTGCTCATCGAGTTCGGCGGTGACGAAAATGCGTTTAGACAATGGCTTCAGGCGGCTTGCAACGACGCCATGAACCGCCTCGATGACGGGTGGGAATTCGACACCATTGCTCAGCTTGAGTGGCTGATAATCAGCAAGACAACGTAAGGACCGTAGATTGCTTTCAAATGTAATGATCGAGGAAGGTTACTGCCGCTGGTTCTAAGCGCGCCTGTTTGTCTAGCCGCGTCATTCACCCAGCCTTTCGGGCAATACGTGAGGCCGCGAAGGAAGCATAGGAGTTCAGAGAGTTATCTAGCCGAAGAAGATCAGTCGAACCCATAGCCATGATTGTACGAGCGGTCCAGCACCGCGGATGCCGCAAGAAAGTTGGAGCACGGCGTCAAATGAGTTGCGCACAAGCAGCGGTGTACCAGTCCTGAAGAGCAAGGTTGGCCAGCATAGCTTCGTCAATCAAGATACCGCACTCAATTGTAGATTCCGCATTGTCAGACAGCGTCGTCCGCAGTGTGAATCTGATTTCGGAATCCAGTTGAACCGCAGCCATGAATTCTCTCTTGTCGATGAACTGTTCATAACGGTCGCATCGTTGCGATCCTAGGCAGTTAATTGGGTATGGATAGAGCCGGACAGATCTAGAGACGACACTCCCGTAGGGCACCATAAATGCCGCTGCGTCCGACTGTTTTGAAATCTCCAACTCTCTCTGATTTACGACGAAGGTAACTAGATCGCCCCATTTATACGTGAATGTTGTTGCATCAATGGCAAACTCGGCGCTCTCGCCCACCACATAGGCAGTACTGCTTCGGCCTCCCGTGTTCGAGTAAGAGTTGCTGACGATAAGACTCATGTACTTTCTATCGGAGCCAAAATCCTCAAACACGATTGTCACAGTATTCGAAGGAAAGTGGTTCAACTCATATCGCGCGAGGTGCTCTCGTACTTGATTGAATGCCGTCACCAGAGCGATCAGCAGAGCCACAAGTGCAACAGGGTCTATAGTTTTGGATAGTTTCAGCAAAGCTCACTCGGCCTTCGCCGCCTCCAGACAAAGCTCATAGTGAGCAGCGTGGATCTGCATGACCTCGACTGGAAGTAGATCAAACACCTCTAACAGCTCGGAACACTGGTTTAGGACGAAGCTTCTCGGTCTTCTCCGCCGCAAGTCATCGGCGCCACTACCTCTTGGCGGGAATGAAAGTGCCCGAACCGAAGCTTCGGAAACGCTATCCGAAGCTTCAATGGGTGGAGTTGGGGCGGCGGCTACCGACAGCGCTTTCTCGCGACCCTCGCCAATAGAACCGCACTCGCCGATGTCACCAAGGTTCGATAGGCAGAAAACTACAACGGATTGGCTTGGCGGCCCTCTTCGCCTGATGGAGTCAATGCTAGCCAGAAGCTTCAGTCTGAGGTTGTCCGGTTCTTCCAAAGCAAACAAGTCTATATCGCTAAGAAGTACGCCGCCAACCGTCGCGCCGACGGACTGCTCCTCGGCGAACTCCAACAGCGCAATACGTTGCCTCTGGAATGCAACCACTGCGTTGGCGGCGATGCGGCGCTGCGCATGTCGAGTGCGTTTCTCCTGACTCAGCTGCTGGAACTCTGAGTTGAGCTCGGCGAGCCGAGCTTCCGCACTGGCCAGTTCCTCCCTGGCTTTTTGCAAGGCTTTGGCGCGTTCAGCGTTGTCCGACAGGACGGCCTCAGCGTTGCGAAAGCCTGCTGGCTTCCTCCCGGTGCTTCTTTGCAGGCCTGCAATGCCCCTCTCACGCTCATAAAGTTCATCAACCCAAGCGGGCTTGACGACCGTGCAATCATAGAGACCTTGAGCATCCTTTGCGCAATTCGCTCGCTCGCCATTGTGAATCGACTGGGGGCCGGGTGGCTGCTCATGGGTACATGCAATCAGAGCGCCGAGAACCAGTGCTGCAACGCATGAACGTTTGCGAAACACCATCTCTAATTCCCCTATTCCAAAACCTTCAAGACCAGTCTGCAGCCAGAGGTTGATCTGCGCAAGCGACAGAAATCAGAAGTTGCTGGAGCTGGTCAGCCCATGGGAAGGCCAACCTGGCGGCTTCGTCCGTCTTCAGTTTCCGTTAATCAAACTTGCTTTGGGAACCGCTCGTGGAGCCGGGCACACGCTTCACCCGCCGACTGAACGCGTTGAGTTCGTCGAAGTTGCTTGCCTGCTCGGTCGGCATATCCCCTTTAGATCTCTTGCATTAGGCGATAGTTCACTCTGGCAAGATACAGCTGCGTTTGGGAGCATGCTTTGCCTAGGTCTAGCTCCCACTCTCGCGGTGACGGGAATGCACACAACTAACTTTTCCCGTCACCGCACACCTCTCCGCAAGGAATTCATTCACCATCACAGCGTACGGCTGTTGCGTGGAGCGCGCATTGCCTGGACCTTGCTCCTGACTACAGCGGCGGCGAGTTGATCCGTGCAGAGCTAGACTTGTCGCCGCACACCTCCTGAAATCAGTATCGCTAACGGGGCGGATCGCCCATAGTAGGTGCGTTTCTACTCTGTTCGTACTGGTGGGGGTCAGCCAACTGGCCTCCACTTTTTTGCTCTACGCGAAGCTGCTTACCGCAGGCGTATCATCCGTTGCCGCGCAACCTTAACGTGCTAAGCTACGCATTGCAGACGGCTGCGAAGCCCTGCTTGTCCAACGTTGGCCGTCTGCACCTCTCCGTTCATCTGCCTAGAGCTTTAGAGCCGTCAACAGAGGCGCGGACGGAGAGGCCCCTCAAATGCAGTGTTGCCTATGCAAATGCCGAGAGACATGCCGAAATCCATCGACACCAACTCGACGCGGTGAATGTGTTTGTTCAGGTTGCGGCGGCTGAGCATCTGGCCCGCCTGACCGATGGATACGCCCTAGGAGCTCTAGGATCATTTCTTGCCTCATCGTAGTTCAGGACGTGAACTCCACTAGTGGTGCCTCCGACATACCGGCCGTCGCGCTCAGCGCGGATACCGAAACCCTCTATGATGCCGCTTGTGGAGCGCTCAAACACGGGATGCTCCTCTAGGTCGATTGGTTTTCAATCTCGAACGTCTTTTCAATGCTTCGCTCACCCCAAGAAGGTATCGCTGCGGCTTGGAGCTGGCCTTAGCGGGCGCCAGCTCCGCCTCTCGCGGCGGCGAGATGCGACTTGTCGTCGCCTTGTGGCCCAATTTACTCGCTGTCTTGCGCAGCGAGCCTATGGCAGGTTTCGGCGAGGGCGCAGATCGAGTTCTCAGGCTCGGCCAGCCAAGGCTCAGCATTCAGGCTAACGTCAGGAATTGGTCATGAATAGACATCAACGGGTTTGAAGCGACGGTAGCTTTGTCCGCAACGCGTCCAGCGCCCACATCAAACTGACAGAATCGGAATCCGCGCATTTCGGATCTTCACGCATTGCGCGGCAATCGGAGCTCCGGGCTCAGAGCAGCCCTCGTTGCAGAGCAGAGACGTCTCCTCTTTCTCAGTTTGCTGATCTGTCGGCCAGCAACAGACAACCTTCATGCCCGGCATTCGCAGCTACCAATATGCCGTTGCACAACCCCTTGAGCCAGCATGTTCAGCACAATGATGTTCGTGTTATGTTCTTTTTATGCCTGATTCCGATCCGACACTCCCCTCCCGCATGCCGCTCGCGATCGAGCGTGCCATTCGCTCCGTCAAATCCTGGCGCTCCTGGGGTCCTGTCGACATGTACCGGGCTGTCCGGGATGCAGCCCGGGAGCCTCATGAGTTCGTCTCACCACCTGACGGCCCCTCTGTCGGTCACAGGACACCGCATCCCGACGGGGCCACGATCCGCTCCAAGCGCGATCAGGGCGAACAGTAAGCCGGCATCTCGCCTTCCCATCGGACCTGGCCGGCAATCTCCGTGTAGGTGTTCTCCGGATCATAGCGCGGGCACCGCCCGCAAAGCCCTTCGCGGACCAGCATGGCCCCGATGTCCTGGCCGCCTGCGCTGCACCATCCGATCAGCCGGTCCCTGTTGCGCTCTCCGTTCAGACGACATGCGGCAGGTCCACCGAGGAACGCGCGAACGCGGTGTGTCGCGGCATCTGCGAGGGGGCCGTGTTCGTCGCAGGTGATGCCGCGCAGCCTCACTGCGATGCCATCGACCTCTAAGGTGTCGCCGTCGCGGACATGGCTGAGGACACCGCTCAAGTTCGCGGCATCCGGGACTGTCTCCGTGACCGTTGAGATCCATGCAGCCGAGACGAGTATCGCGCCAGCAACGAGGCGGGCTGGCGCAGCGTTCTTCAGGCCCCTGTCATTCTTCCGTCGCATCCGGCTTTCTTGGCGCAACGCTTTCGGTCTTTGATGTGCGGTCGTTTCGACTAGCAGGCATACGGGGTGCCAGGCTTGGTTCTGGCAACCGCATCGAGGACCTTGGTGTGCCCATCTCACGGCGTTGTGTTTCGAGAGCCTCGTACTTGACGTCCAGTTTCATGTGGATCGCTCTACTTTTCCTGTGCGTTGCAGTCTAACGCAGACTGGCCGCCCCGTCTCCGGGGCGGCCTTGGGCCTTTCTGCTCAGTTGCGGTTCCAGATCAGGGCGAAGACGTCCTCGTCGTCCTGGCCAGCCTCGCGGCCGAGATTGGCGTAGAGCCTGGCGGGCAGTTCCGGGCCATCGAAGCTGGCCGAGATGTAGTCCTGGCCGGATTGCGCCTGCTTCTGCCATGCTGCTCCGACCTCGAAGCCGTTATCGGTGAAGATCCGCCAGTTCGGGCCCTTGGGCGAGGGGTTGGCGATGGGGACGAAGCGGATGCCGCACTCGATGGTCATGGTCTTCAGGAAGCCCTCGAAGCTGTTGTCCTGGGTGTTGCGGGTGACGCGGCCGATGGTTGCCATGGGAGTGATCCTTTCTCGATCTGTCTGGCCGGGGAGCCTCTCTCCCCGACGATGGTCGTCGAAGAAGACCCGCAAGCGGCCCGCTCCGAACCCGGCACGGGCCGGAACAGAGTGAAGGACCCGGGGCGGACGGGAATTTGCTTGCGCGAGGAATGGGCGCGCAGCGTCCAGGGGAAATTCCTGGCCGAACCGGGTTTCGGGGCGGGACGTCTCGGGTCAGACGTACCTCAAGTCGGGGTGAGAGGTTTCCCGGCCCGGTCAGGGGCGTGATTGGGGATCACTCTGGCAACGCTCGGCCTCGCTGCCGCAACAGCGAGGACAAGGGCTGTGCGCCGTCCAAACCATGACCGTCGAATGCGGCTTCCGCATGCCCGGGCTTGCCAGACCTTGCAGGGACCGAGCTGGCGGATCTTCATCGCTGACGACATGGGCGGCATTTCCTAGGCAGGAGCAGGCTCAACTCGCGCAGAGCCTCGGCGGTGTCGACGGCACGGAACAGCCGTCCATGCGGCCGCGCCAGTCTTCGTAGCCAAGGACGGTCTGGCGGGTGCTCACTTCCATGACCCAGGCATCGAGCGAGAGATCTTTTCCCGGCCCGGCGACGGGGTGGCCCCTGTCGAGGTGACCGACGGACATCCAGGGCGCAGGCGTGATCCTTGCCAGCCAGTCCGAGAGACAGGGGATGCGCCCGCCGCAATCTTCCTTGACGTGCTGCTCGCCGATGACGCGCACGGGTACGCGGCGGCCATCGCTGTTGATGATGACCTTTCCGAAGACGGTCTCGGCCTCGAAGATACCTTGCGCATGGTGGCGCAAAGCGCGGTGCCGGAAATCGGCAAGATATGCCTTGGAGGCATCGAACCAGCTGTGCAGGTCGATATAGTCGTCGACGCGGCCGCCATGCCGGCGTTGGGTGCTCTCGGCGTGATGAAGCGGATGGGCCATCTCAATACTCCCGGCTGTCGTGCTGGCTTTCGGTGTAATAGCTGGTGTGCTCGATTCCGATCCGGTCCGCGGCGAGCTCCCAGGTGATATCTCCGCGCCCGCCTTCATTGTTCTCCCAGCCGCCAAAATCGAGGCAGACATAGTCCATCAAGAGCCATTCGAGGAGTTCGAGGAGGCTCATGTCGCGGGGGCCATGTCCGGGCCGGTCGACATCACCGATGTCGAAGGCAACCCGGACGCAGCCGAGATCGATCGCGCCCTCGGGAAAGATGTGGATCTCGGCGATGCCGCCGCTGTTTCAATAGCCGTCATAGCTCGCCTCGACGCGCGGGACGGCCGCTGCCTTCAGCGCACTTGACGCGATCCGTCGCAGCTTCTGCGCCTGCGCCTGCGCCATGCGCCGTTTGCGCGCCCTGTCCATGCGCGCCTTCAGCGCTTCATAATCGATGAGATTGTCCTGGGTCATGACCAGTCCTTTCCGGGTGAAGTGAGATCGTCCGCCCGAAGCCGCGTGTCAGGCGGCCTCATTCTGGAGGGCGTCGTCGTGATCGCTGTGGATGTTGGAGGGTGCCGCGAGCTTCGTGACCTCGTGCAGCTGCCCGAGGCGCGTCAGGATCCGGTCCGCTGCGACACCAGCCGTTGCCGTGATCCGCCTCAACAGGGCGGGCTCGAGATCAGGATCGATGTCTATCAGGATGAGGGCTTTGCCCTCGTCTGATGTATCGAGCGCGGCCAGGTAGAGGCGGGCGCGGGCGAAGACCTGCATACCGCAATGGGTTCCGTACCGCAGAGGCGCCCAGCCCGGGCCGAGACAGGCCGCGAGTTGGGCCTCGAGCAGGGCCCAGGCGGCCCGGCACACGGCCTCGGGGGCATTTTCCTCGAGCCCGGCAAAGGGCTCGATCTCGACGAGCGTTGCTGTCGGAGGCAGATCAGCCGGGATCATGACCGGGCCTCCCCGCGCGGGGTCGCGGGCACCCAGATCGCGGAGGTCCAGGCCGATGTCGCGATGAAGAGATCGAGATGGCAGCTCAGGCGGCGGAAGAACGCCTCGGCAATGCGCGCACGCTGCGCCTCGGCAAGAGCGTGGGATCGGGGATCGAGATCATGGCGTGCCCAGAGGCTGACGAAGACACAGGCGTAGCTGTTCTCGTAGACCGTCACCTCGTGCAGCCCGCTTTGGGCGATGATGCGCGCGTGCGGACCCGATCCGCAGCGCTTCCAGGCGCGCTCCACACTGCACCACCTGTCACTGAGACAGGTCCCGATCAGGTCGATGAACGCATTCCATGCGTCGTTGGCGGCGACCGGATCGGCCCGGTCGATCTCGTCGAACGGGTGGCACTGTCTGGTGACAGCACCTTTCGGACGGAAATTGCCTTCACCCATGGCTCGGCTCCTTCTGATGTTGGGGGTTCAGGTGGACGGCCCGGCCCGGGGGAGATGCCGGGCCGCCCGGCAGGACAGCGGCGCCGGGCAGCAGGGAGGACCTGCCCGGCCTGTGTCCTGTTCACGAGGTGGCTCAGCGGCAGGTGACGATGTGCCCGTGTCGGCGTGCCCATTCGGCGTAGACCGAGAGCGGCTGATCCAGGGTGATGTGCAGATCGCGCTCCACCGGCAGGCCAAGCGCACCTCGGATCGCGCCGAGCTCCGGGATCGAAACAGAGCCCAGTTCGGGGCATCCCATCCCGAGATCGGCAAGCCCGAACGCCACATCCGGCCGGTGTGGATCGATCTCGGAGATCAGCCAGGTGGCATTGGCATCCGGGGTGAAGAGCTTGACCACCGGCACATGATCGGGCGTGTTGCCCTCGCGCTCGATGGCCTCCGTACTTGCCCGGCCATTGGCAAGCAGGCGTGCGATCTGGTCCTTGGTGAAGAGTTCCATGGCGTCCTCTCTCTCATCACAGGTGACATCACCCGGGCGGCGCCCTGCCCTTCTCTAAGAGGCCGCGTCCTGCGGCAGACCCCATGGTGCCCGCACGTAGTCCGGGTGATCGTGCCGGGCATCGCCGCCAAGGGGTTCTGCCAGCGCGGCAGACACGGCCTCGAGCCTTGGAAAGTTCGGATCACGCTCGGGGACGTCGGCTTCGAGGCATTGATAGAGCAGGCAATCGATCTGCTTGCAGATCGCGGCAGCGCTCAGATCTCGCACCGGCCGGAACCTGTAGGTGCTCACCATGGCCACATACTCCGCGAGCTGAGCGGGACCGCCTCGGCGGTATCTCAGAGAATACCGCTGTGCCACGGCCTCGACGTTCATGGACCAGAGGGCGCGACCGATGGCATCGGCATCCGAAGGTCTCTTCTCATGGGCAATGAGAACAGCGGTGGCCACGTCGATGACGGTGCGCGAGACGACAAAGGCGGACATCAGACAGTCTCCTCGCTTGTTTCCATGGAGATGCGGGCACGAAGCGCTGCAACGCCCGCGGTGATCGGATCGGGCGCGTCCTTGAACCGGATCCAGAAGTCAAAGCGGCTGCCGGCATCGCCGGGCAACCCGGCCGCCTTCTCGAGCGCGCCGATGGTGCCAGGGACGGTGTCACGGGCCGCGGGAGACGTGCGCGCGGCCATCACGCGGCCTCCGCCTGTTGATGCGGCATATGACCGGGCAGCGCCCCGGGTCCTGCCGCGTCGATCAGCCAGTCAGCCCCGGCCTGTGCGGCACTGACGACATTCTGGAGGGTCTTCGGATCCTCACGCAGCACCCCGATCCAATGCGCAAGATAGGCAGCCGCATTGTCCTCGGCTGGCTCGAGTCCAATCCGGGCGCCGAGGAAACAGGCCCCGAGCTCAGCGATCAGCTCCTCCCACGCATAGCTCTCGCTGCTGGTCTTCTCCGGAAACCTGTCCAGGCGGCTCGAATGGCCTGTCGCGTGGAGCCCTTCATGTGCGAGGACCCGGTAGAACCCGTGCACCTCCTCGAAGTGCTGGTATGGTGGCATGTGCACGCTGTCAGTGCCCGGTCGAAAGAACGCCTGGGTGCCCTCTATCTGCACGTCCAGACCTGTGGCGGCGAAGAAGCTCTCATACGCGTCAATCGGCGCAGGACCTGTTGCCGCGACCTCCTCCCGAGCCGCCAGCTCTGCCGGCAGGTCATCGATCTGCGCGGTGTTGAAGACCGTGTAGACCCGCGCGAAGCCGATCTTTCTCGATGTCCCATCGCGGTCGGTCTCATCCGTCTCACGGGTGCCGTATTTGAGGATCCGGGTGCCCTTCTCGCCCCGGCGCACCTGGGCGCCAAGAGCCCTGGCCTGCCTGTAGGTCATCCAGTGCTGGCCGCTGAGCCCTGCCTCATCGGCGCGGAACCAGAGCGCCACGATGTTGATTCCGCGATAGGGCGTGCCGCATACTCGGAGCGGCAGAGGCGTGCCGCCGCCGCGCCAGGGCTTGCGCCAGGGCAGCGTACCCTCCTCGAGTGCTGTGATCATGCGGGCCGTGATGTGCGCGTAGAGGGCATCTGAGCGATCAGACATGGCGGCGTCCTCCGGGGTCGGTTGAGAATGACCGCGCACCCCCCTCTCTCTGGAGCGGAGGCATGCGTGTGCGCTTCCGAAGCCAATCCTCCACGCGCCATGGCCCAGGATCAGAGTGCCTCCCTTCTTGCAGCACACGGACAGAGAGACTAGCTTAGTCCACTTAGGAGAGAGCCATGACGCTGCGCTACAACATCCATGATGCGAAGACCCATTTCTCGAAGCTCGTGGCAGCCGTCGAGCGGGGCGAGCGCGTCACGATCTGCCGCAATGGCGAGCCAGTCATCGAGTGCCGCCCCGCGGCGAAACCCGGCAAAGCCTATCCGTTCGGGATCTGGGCCGAGCAGGCGTCCAAGAGGGATCTGGCAGATATGGACCGGCCCACGGATCCAGCCGATCTCGATGAGATGGGTTTGTGATCCTGCTCGATACCCATGCGCTGGTCTGGTCCTTGATGCAGCCCGACCTGCTCTCCAGCACTGCGCACGCGGCCATCTCGGGTGCAACGGGCTGGGCCGTGAGCAGCGCAAGCCTCTACGAGATCCGCTACAAGCATGGCATTGGCAAATGGCCGGAGATCGCGGCGTTCGCCGTCGACGGGCTTCCCGGGCGTCTGGAAGATCTCGGCTTCGAGATTGCACCGGCCAATGGCCCCGTGATGGAGATTGCGGGCGGCATGACCTGGCAACATCGCGACCCCTTCGACCGGATCATTGTCTCGACAGCGCTGTCGCGGGCGCTGCCACTGGTCTCCAAGGACGCAACGCTCGACACGGCGCCCGTCGGAGATCTTGTGCGCATCTGGTGATCGAGGCGCTCCGACGCCTTGCCGAAGGCACGTCCCAGGGGTCCGGTCTTCACGCCAGATCCCGCTCACGAACTTGCCGCTTTCCCGGCCTTGTCCACCGGACCGAGATCCTCGATCTTGCGAATGGCCCGTTCCGGGCAATGCTCGACGGTGCAGACAATGGCACGGGCATTGGCCTCACTGGTCGCGGTCAGGCGCAGGACGTGCGTCCCGCCATCATGTCCGAGATGCACGCGCCAGAGATGAAGCGATGGCGAGGACCCGCTCATGCGAGCCTCCCATCGCGAAACGCCAGCGTGGCGGTCGGCCGGAAGCGGAGCTGCCTACCTTCGGTCATGCCGGCACAGGCGGCCCGGCAATACATGACCGTGCCTGCACCGGCACGGACACCATCGAGCCAGGTATCTGACTCGCTTGTCGTGCGGATCCCGGGCGGCACGGCAAGCACCTCGTCATCGACGAGGGCAAGGATGGTGACCGGATGCGTGGACGTGATCGTTGGCATGGCAGATCTCCCTTGGAGCGAGGTTCAGAACAGGCTCAACTGGTCAGGACCGTCAGAGGGCCGCGCGGGTCCGGCTTTCCGCGCCTCGACGTTCTCGAGGCCACAGAGCCCTCGCAGACAGGGCCCGTAATGCCCGGCCCGGTCGGCGACGATATCGCGTGGGGCATGGGGCGGGTCTGCTCTGTGATCCGAGGGTCTGCGGCACCACGCGCCGACCGGAGCCCGGCAATCGGGACAGGTCACTTCGAGGACGGGATCGCGCGGCCACGACTTGCCGCAGCCACGGTTGCAGGTGACAGGCATCGCAGGTCAGCCCTCAGACATATGTGGTGAAGAGCAGTTCCGCGCCGTGCACGGCCTCTTCGCCGCAATGCGCGCAGGCGTAGAAACTGGCATCCGGCTCGCAGCCCTCTGCTTCAGACCCGCAGGCGAGGCAGAAGCCCGGGTTATCGAGGCTCACCATTTGCCGCTCCACGGCGTCCATGACGGTCTCGGTATCAAGACCGTCGGGCAGCATCGGCGGCAGGCATTTCGTCGCGCACGTCATGGTCATTCTTTCTCTCCTGACTGGCGGTGGAACAACCGCCTGCCCGCCGACCTCCCCTCCTCGTCCTTGGGTGCGCAATCCGGGGTCACGTCTCCCGCGGCCAGCGCTCCAGGACCAAGGAGAGTGCCGCTGGGACAGGCTGGCCGCTCTCGGGCATCTGGAGACAGATCCGGGTGCGGTGGCGCACGATCTCGGTCCACCAGCCGCGCGCCTTCAGCCAGTCGAGATCGGCGGGGCTCAGCGCCTGTGAGCTCGATCCGCTGTCCCCCGGCGATCGTCGCGCGGCGGAGGCTGCGGCCCTGCCCGAGCAGGGCGGCGGCGCCTGCACGAAGGCTCTCCATCACGTCTGCGGCACACACAGCCGGGACCTCGGCGCCAAGGGCCCGGCAGAGACACGTGATATCCTGAGGCCGCACGATCCGCCCGAGCAGCACCTGCCCGTCATCGAGCACGGCCCGGCGCACGCGGACATCCTCGTCCGGCAGGAGATGCCAGTGCGGAAGTAGAAGCCCCGTGACCATGGTGATCCGGTCCGTTTGGTACTCGGGTGCGGCATCGACTTCTGCGGCCCATGCGGCATCGAATTCAGCGTCTGTTGCGAGCTCCCAGTGCGAGCCATCGAAGGCCTCGCCTGTGACAGTTTCGGTGGCGAACGGGCGCATCAGCCGGATCGTCGCCTCGGTGCGGCCATCCTCATGGACCAGCATGGGACCGGCCTCGGCAAGAGCCGCCCGGCCGGAGCGGGCGTTGACGAAGGCCCGGACGAGGCCGCGCTCTCGCGCGGTCTCGTAGGGACCGAGATCACGCACCCGGTTCTCGTGGCGGCGCTCCAGCACCACGAGATCCGTGCTGGCACCCGATCCGGGGTCCGTCGCCAGCACGCGTCTCTCGGCGATGGCCAGACTGTCAGCGCGCAGGGTCTCGATGCCGAGATCGAGCGTGCCCGCCTGGCGGGCCGCCTCGACCCGGGCCGCGACAATGGCGAAGAACTCATCGAAGATCCGGTTCTGCATGTCGATCTTCAGCGCCAGAAGCCGGTTGAGGAAACGGCGCATGGGCGGCAGATCCTCGGAGAGCCCCCCATTGGCATCGAGGATGCGGTCGAGCCCCGTGATCTCGATGAAGGTCGCGAGATCGACGCTCCTCGTCTCGCCCCGGGCCAGACGCGTGAAGAAGATCCTGAGCGCTGCTGCCGCCTCCGGGCTCTCCAGGTTGTCCTCGGCGCGGAACATGTTCTGACCGCCTGTCTCGCGCTGACCACGTGTGAGCGCCCCGAGCGCATCGAGCCTGCGAGCAATGGTCGAGAGAAACCGCCGCTCGCCCTTCACATCCGTCGTGACGGGCCGGAAGACGGGCGGCATGGCCTGGTTCGAGCGATGTGTCCTCCCAAGCCCCTGGATGGCGATATCGGCCCGCCAGCCGGGCTCGAGCAGGTAATGCACGCGGCGGCGCTGG
This sequence comes from Pseudomonadota bacterium, assembly GCA_038749355.1. Taxonomy (GTDB): domain Bacteria; phylum Pseudomonadota; class Alphaproteobacteria; order Rhodobacterales; family Rhodobacteraceae; genus Thermohalobaculum. The sequence continues at coordinate 12,902 of JBCDID010000022.1, forward strand.
TTCCCGGCCGCGAGATCCGCGTGATAGGACCGCCCCGTACCGCCTGCCTCGGAGAAGACAAGGATCTGCTTCGCGCCCTCCTGGAAGCGGGCCGCCGCGGCACTGTTGGCACCAGCCGGGCGGCGCACGACGCGCCGGCGTCCGGGATCTTCCGGATCGGGCAGGAGCCGCTGGCTTCTCCCTGTGCATTCGGCCACCGCGTCCGCGCCGAAGGCCGCGATCAGTGTGTCGATGGCCCCGCCGATCTCCGGCAGGGTGCCGAGGCGCTCCAGGAAGGCATCGCGCAGGCGAGCTGCCTCTCTACTGATGACGGGATGGCCTGCCGCGTCGAAGATCGGCTCGGCGATCTCGCGCCCGTCCGCGTCGATGGTCAGCGACATGGCCGTCACCGGGAAGCTCGCCGCGACATAGTCCATGACGAGATCGGCAGGGCTGACCTCGATCTCGCCCGCGGCGATTTCTTCGGCACTCAGCGCGGCGACGGCCCGGCCGAGCACGGCCTCCGAGGTCGAGACGATCTGCACGACGGCCGCGCGGCCGTCTTCGAGATCCTCCGCGATGGCCGCGATGAGGGCGGGCATTTTCATGGCCATGAGGAGCTGGCCGAAGAAGCGCTGCTTCATGGACTCGAAGGCCGAGAGCGCCGCGCCCTTGGCGGCCCCGTTGTGGCAGGCCCCGTCACCATCAAGCACGCCGGTCGCCTTCAGGGCCGCATCGAGGTTTTTGTGCAGCACGAGGAAGGCCTCGGCCCAGGCGTCCCAGGTGGCGATATCGCGCGGCGTAAGCTTGTGCTCGAGGGGCGCGTATTCGACGCCTTCGAAGGAGAGCGCGCGCGCCTGGTAGAGCCCGAGCCGCGCGAGATCGCGGCAGATCATCTCGAGCGTCGCGACACCGCCGGCCTCCATGGCGGCGATGAAGTCGCGGGCATCGGCAAAGGCTGTGCCGGAGGCGCCCCAGAGTCCGAGGCGCGGCGCGAAGGCGAGGGCTGCCACAGCACTTGCGCCCGTGGCCGAGACATAGACGACGCGGGCGCGGGCGAGCCGTGCCTGCAGGCGGATGCCCGCAAGCCCCTGTTTCGAGCCCTGGCGCAACCGCCCCTGCGGCCCGTCCCGGGAGGCCTGGGCATTGGCCATGGCATGCGCCTCATCGAACGCGATCACGCCGTCGAAGCCCAAGCCTGCCCATGCGACGAGCTGGTCGAGACGGGAGGGCGTATCTCCCCTGCCCTCCTGTCTGAGCGTGGCATAGGTCGTGAAGATGATGCCGGAGAGCGCCGTGATCGGCGCATCGGGCTTCCAGGCCGATTGCGCGAGGATCACCCTGGGATCGCCCCCGAGCGCCTGCCAGTCGCGCCTTGCGTCCTCGATCAACGTGTCGGATTTCGAGATCCAGATGCCCCGTGTGACGCCCTCGCCTTGCGCGGTAAGAAAGAGAGCTGCCACCTGTCGGCCCTTGCCGACGCCGGTGCCATCGCCGAGGAAAAACCCCTGCCGGTATCGCGCCCCCTGCCCGTCCACACCGTCCGGCACGGCGGTCATCGCCCCTGTCTCCGGATCGGCGGTGTATGCTCCCGGCAGATCGCGTGCAAAGGCGCCGGAGGCGAGCACAAGGGTTTCGGCCTGGGCGTCCGAGAGGAGCCCCTGGCTCAGGACATGCGCGGGCAGGCGGATCTCGACATCCGGCACGGGTGGGCAAATGGCCGCCATGGCGCTGGAGACCACGAGCGGCGTGGGATGAGGTTTGGCGCCTGACACCGTGATCGCGGGGCGCCATGGCTGGTAGAGACCATGCGTTGCGTGGTGCCCAGGCTCCGGGGCGCCATGGTAGGTCACGACCTCTGTGCTCGGGCGGGACGCCTGCACGATGGTCCGGGCGGGGGACGGAGCCTTGGGCTTGCTGCGACCGAGTTGCAGACCACTGCGCGGCCGCGCCCCGGTGACAGTGCCACGCGCTGCCCGCTGATCCCCAGCCAGCTCTGGCAGAGCGCAGGGCATGGGCAGCCTGGAAAGGAGCTCCTCCACCTCACCGAGACTGTCGGTGACAACAGGCCGCCCCTCTGCCTCATCCGCCCCGCCACCGCTGTCGAGGACAACGAGGCGCACGGGCATGGTCGTCCCGCTGGCCCGGAAGGCGCTGCGCGGCAGGGCGATGGCCGCACGAAGCCACGCCCCTGTCGGAAGATGCGGATCCTCGGCTCCCCTGGCGAAGGCCTTTGCGGGGAGGATGGCCACGAGACGGCCTCCGGGCTTGAGGCATGTCCAGGCCGAGGCGAGGTGATCCGCCCATTCACAGCGTTTGCCCCTGCGGCGGTCCGAGGTCGTGAAGGGCGGATTCATCAGGACACGGTCGGCGCGGATCCCGGTCAGATCGGCGATGCGGATCGCATCGTGCAGCGTGACCTCGGCCCGGAGCGCGAGGGCTGCAAGGGCTGCACGCTTGGGGTCGCGCTCATTGAGCCTAAGATCGGCGCCCGCCGCCTGCGCCTGCGCGGCCAGAAGCCCGGTCCCTGCAGAGGGTTCGAGGACGACCTGCCCGGGCCGGAGGGCGCAGGCGCGTGCGGCCAGCACAGCCACGGCAGGCGGGGTCGAGAACTGCTGCATCAGGACCTGGTCCTCGGAGCGGTGCGAGGCCGGTGGCATCAGGCGCTCCGGCGCCAGGGCCTCGGCAAGCGTCATGGCGGGCTTGATGGCGAGCTGGCCCGCGATGGCAGCCTCGACGAGATCCTGCGCCAGCCGCCAGTCCCAGCTTCCCGGGCCTTCTGGTGCGCAAAAAACCTCCTCGAAGAGGGTTCTGAGCGCGCGCCGCCCGATCTGCTGGCCCTCGGCGACCAGTGCGCCAAGGCGCTGAAGCAACTCTGCGAGCGGGTCTGGACCGCCGGAAGGGGCCGGGTTGGCGATTGGGGCGGATAGGGGGGTCTGCTTGTTCATGACGTCTCTCACGGGTTCGATATGTCTGAATTGGCCGCACGGAACTGCCCGCGCAGGGCGGACCTGCGCGGGTGTCGCGTGGCAGCGAGTGGAGTGGGTGCCTGTCCGGGCTCAGGCCGCCTCGGCGTCACCTTGCGTCTCTGCGCCACCGGGCTCGGCCGCGTCCGCACTGTCGTCCCCGGCACCAACTTGGCCTGGCCCGTAGGCCATGCCCTCGGGCAGCCAGGCGGCCGCCACGGCCTCCGCCTCGGGCGAGAGATGCGCGGCATCGCCTGCGAAGAAGCGGTCGGTCACATCCAGGAGATCGCCCTTCTTCATACTGGCATGGCGCTCGGCAAAGGCCTCCCCGCCACAGGCGGCCAGGATGGCGAGGATCTGCGGCTTGGAAAGCCGCCCGAGCAGGGTCTCGGTCGAGGGCGTCCAGAGCGTGCGCAGCTCGACCCCCATGC